>JARKSS010000065.1 GCA_029974175.1 Vicinamibacterales bacterium | reverse complement strand
ATGGCGACAGCCTCGGGGCTGACGGCGGGGGCTCGCCGGGCGGAGAACGAGAGGGGACCCTCCGTTCTCCCTTCTCCGGAATCTTCCTGGCCTGCGGTTACCGCTTCTTCGCCTGGTTGATCAGGGCCGTGAGGATCTTGGCGTAGAGCGCGTCGGCCTCGGCGAACACCTTGCCGTACTCGGCCTCGCTCGCCAGCTTCTGGTCCTTCCACTCGCCGTCGAAGGCATAGCTCCTCGAGCCCGTGTCATAGCTGTCGAAGTGGTTGTCTTCCTTGCGAGGTTTGAGGCCGTCGGCGCCGATGTCCATCACGAGCACCCTGGTCCCGGGCATGCAGGCGCTGTTGAGGTCGGTGTAGACCTCGCGGAACTCCTGCTTCTCGATCCGCTGGTCGAGCAGCACGGGAACCTCGTACCGCGCGCTGACGGCGAGCAGCTGGCTCCCCGGGAAATACAGGGCCGCGTAGTAGGTGTCCTCCGACGCCGGGTCCTTGGCGGCAATGGCGTCGAGCTTGGCCGCATCCATCGCCGCGGCGAGCTCCTTCACCAGAGCGACCGACTTCGACTCCTGCGCGAACGCGGGGCCGGCCATCGAGACCATCACCATACCGGCCACCGCCAACAGGACGAGCCGGCGAACCGCGGTTGTCATAGATCAACCCCCGATCCTGAATAGGGCACGTATCGAGTCCGTGCGCTGTGTTCTACCACCTCAGCCTTCCGGCGTCAATGCGCCGTTTGGGAGGAGCGTCGGGACAGGATCAACCGATGAACAACGGATCGTCGTCGTGCCCCGCGCGGGACGCCGGCAAGGTCCGGCGCTCGAGCAGGGCGGCCAGGGCGGCCTGGACCCCGGCCAGCACGGCGCGCCCCTCGCGCGCGGGGATGAGGAGCGCGCGTTGCAGGCTCAGCGTCGTCTCGTCGACCCGCGAGGCAAGTTGGCCGAGCACCTGGTCGGCCCGCTCGACTTGCGCGGCGGCCAGCTCGGCCGCGCGCGAGGCGTGCCCGGCCGCCGAGGCCGCACTCGCGATCACGGGCCGCACCTCCTGCTCCAGCCGCGCAGCTGCCGCCTGGGCGCGCAAGGCGACCCGCGCGGCGAAGACGACCACCACCAGCTGCACGAGCGCCATGATCAGCGTCGCGCCGGCGATGATCGCCAGCAGAACGACCGGGAGGGTCCCCCCTCCGTTCACGAGGTCTCCTTCTCCCGGGCTTCGCGGTACGCCTCGCGCCCGCGGTCGATCGCGGCGCTCAACGTCTCGCGCTGCCGCGCCAGGGCCTCGCGCGTGTGCCGCGCGGCCTCCTCGGCCTTGTCGCGTCCCTCGCGCGCCTTCTCGCCGAGGAACTCGCGGGTCTGCTGCCCGGTGACCGGGGCGAACAGCAGCGCCACGGCCGCCCCTGTCAGCGCCCCCAACAGAAACGCTGTCAGAACCTTCCCTTCACCGCCGTTTTCCATCGTCGCCTCCTCGGCGGCTCGCGCCGCCACACCGGCCCGGCCCGTCCCCGAGGTGGAGCGGGGTTCGGCCCGCTCGGGACGAGCAGCCGCGAGGACTGCTCCACCGGTGCCCGGTCAGAACACGCTCACCTTCACGGTCAGGTATTTGCGGGGATCCTGCTTGATGGCGGCAACCAGCTCGCGCAGCTCGATCGCCGCCCCGTTCATGTTCTCATACAACTGCCGATCTTGCAGCAACTGTCCCGCGGTCCCTTGCCCCTCGGCCAGCCGCGTCGTCAGCTGCTCGAGGCGCTCGGCCGTTGCCGACAACCGGTTGTAGAGCGCCTCGTCGTTCAGCAGCCGGCCCGCCGACCCTTCGCCGCGCGCCAGCCGGCCGATCACCGTTTCCACGTTCTCGCCGGCGCCCGCCAGCGACTGCGCCAGCCGCTCGTCGTTCACCAGCCGCCCGAGGCTTCCCTCCCCTGCCTCGATCCGCCGGAGCAAGGCGTTCAGCCGGCCGAGCGACGCGTCGAGCGAGCGGTACGCCGAGGGGTCGCGGACCAGCGCGCCGAGAGTCCCCTCGCCGCGATCCAGGCCTCGTGCCAACTGCTCGGCCGCGTGGATGAAGCCCTGGATTTCGCTGAACAAGCGCTCGTCGGTGAACAACCGGCCCATGGTGCCCTTGCCCGACCGCACGTCGCGGAGCAGCCGCTGCAGCTCGGCCAGGGCCTGGCTCGCGTCGGCGGCAACCTCGGTGAGCTGGCCCGGCAGCCTGCCGCTCGGCACGTACGCCCAGTCGGGGAGGGGCTCGCCCCGGGTGGACGGACTGATGTCCACCGTCGTCTGGCCAAGCAGGCTCAGCGAGCCCAGGGCCGCGACCGACTCGGTGGTGATGCGGCTCCGCATCTCCTTGGAGACCTCGAAGGTGACCTCCACGAGGTCGCCGGCGAACGCGATGTCCTGGACGGTGCCCACCTCCATGCCGGCCACGCGCACCGGCGCACCGGTCTTCAGCCCGGCGACGTCGCTGAAGCGCGCCTTGAGCGGGTACCGCTGCCAGAAGAAGCCACCCTGGCCGTTGAGCACGAAGATCACCGTCGCCGCGATGGCGAGGGCCGCGGCCGAGAGGATGCCGATCTTCAGCTGGGCGAACGCGAGCGAGCGTGTGCGTGGCATGGCCTTCGTCCTACGACAGGAACTTCCTGAGATACTCGTCCTTCGAGGTGCGCAGCGCCTCGGCGTCGCCTTCGAACACGATCCGCCCGTCCTTCAGCATGATGAACTCGGCTTCGCGCACCTTCGCCTCGTCGGCGGGAACGATGGTGATGCGCCCGTTTTCGCGGCGGGCGCTGTGCGTCGCGATGTAGAAGGCGTCCCGCAGCTGGTGTGTGACCATGATCGACGAGACCTCCTCGAGGTCGCGCAGCTTGATGATCTCGTCGTCCACGGTGGCCGCGGTGATCGGGTCGAGCCCGGTGGTCGGCTCGTCGTAGAGCAGCAGGCGCGGCTTGGTCGTCATGGCGCGCGCGATGGCGACCCGGCGCCGCTGGCCGCCGGAGAGTTCCGAGGGCATCCGGTCGATGTACTCGGCGAGCCCGACGAACCCGAGCACCTCCTCGACGCGGGCGCGCACCTCGTCGAGCGGCATCCGCGTCTGCTCGTACAGCTTGAAGCCGACGTTCTCGGCCACCGTCAGCGAGTCGAACAGCGCCCCCTCCTGGAACACCATCCCGATGTCGTTCCGGACCGGCATTATCTGCTCTTCCGGCAGGTCCTCGATGCGGTGGCCGTTCACCCACACGACCCCGGAGTCGGGCTTCAGCAGGCCCAGAAGGACCTTGAGGATGGTGCTCTTGCCCGAGCCACTCGCGCCGAGCAGCAGCTTGGTGTGCCCCTTCAGCAGCGTGAAGGAAACGTCCGACAGGACCACCGTCTCGTCGAAGGACAGGCGCACCCGGTCGAACAGCACGACCGGCGCCCCCGGCCCGAACGCCTCTTCCAGCGTCACCGTGCTCTCGGTTGCCGCCCTCTGCTCCATCGCGTCCGATCCCAACCGGCCTACCGGTCTCCCGGACCGTCGCACGGGGCGTCCCCGTGGGATCCGGCCCTAGTAGACCAGGAACACCAACAGCTTGGTCAGGAAGAAGTCGACGGCCAGGACGGCAATCGAAGCGCGCACGACCGCCTTCGTCGTCGCCCTGCCGACGCCCTGCGTGCCGCCCGTGACGCCCAGTCCCACGTGGCACGCGATGGTGACGATGACGAAGCCCAGGAAGAACGGCTTCGTCAGGCCCACCCACGGGTCCTGCCAGAACAGCCCCTCGGTCACCGAACTCCAGTAGACGCCCGACGCCACGCCCATCTGGAAAGTGGCGATCACCCAGCCGCCGGCGATCCCGACGAAGTCGGCGATGACCGTCAGCACGGGCACCATGAAGAAGCCGGCGAGGACGCGCGGCACGACGAGCTTGCGGACCGGGTCGGCGCCGAGCGCCCGAAGGGCGCTGATCTGCTCGGTCACCTCCATCGACCCGAGCTCTGCGGCAATGCTCGAGCCCACGCGGCCGGTGATCATGAGCGCGGTCAGCACCGGCCCCAGCTCCAGGATCATCGACGCGCCGACCAGGCGGCCGACCAGCGACCGGGCCCCGAACTGGTCGAGGGTGATCCCCGACTGCAGCGCGAGGACGGCGCCGGTGAAGAAGCCGGTCAGCAGCACGACGGTCAGCGACCCGACGCCGATCTGCTCGAGCTGCTCGACGAGGTCGTGCACGTAGAAAGGGCGCGACACCGCGGCCCGCATCGTCCGCCCGACCAGCAGGACGTACCCCTGGAGGTCGGCCAGCGAAGCCTTGGTCCAGCGTTCGAGCAGCGTCAGCACGTCACGAGCCCCCGGCCACGGCGGCCAGCCCCATCCCGCGCCGCTTGATCGCCTTCAGCTGGTCGCGCAGCCGCGCCGCGCGCTCGAACTCGAGGTTGGCCGCCGCCGCCCGCATCTCGCGCTCGAGGCGCTCGACCTCCGCGTCGAACTCCGCCTGCGAACGCCAGCGCGGCGCCTCGTTCACCGCCGGCACCGGGGCGTAGTCGCGCTCGTACACGCTCGCCAGCACGTCATCGATCTGCTTGACGATCGAGGCGGGCGTGATCCCGTGTTCCCGATTGTACGCCTCCTGGGCCCGGCGCCGCCGGTCGGTCTCGGCGATGGCCTGCCGCATCGACTCGGTGATGACGTCGGCGTACATCAGCACCCGGCCGTTGACGTTGCGGGCCGCGCGGCCGGCGGTCTGGATGAGCGAACCCGCCGACCGCAGGAACCCCTCCTTGTCGGCGTCGAGGACGGCGACCAGCGAGACCTCGGGAAGGTCGAGGCCCTCCCGCAGCAGGTTGATGCCCACCAGGACGTCGAATTCGCCGCGCCGCAGGTCGCGCAGGATCTCCACCCGCTCGAGCGTGTCGATGTCGGAGTGCAGGTAGCGCACCCGGACGCCGAGCTCCTGGTAGTAGGCCGTCAGGTCCTCCGCCATCCGCTTGGTCAGCGTCGTCACCAGCACGCGCTCGCTCGCCTCGGCACACCGGCGGATCTCCCCGAGCAGGTCGTCCACCTGCCCCTTCACGGGCCTCACCTCGATCGGCGGGTCGGTCAGGCCGGTGGGCCGGATGATCTGCTCGACGACGACGCCACCCGAGCAGCGCAGCTCGTACGGGCCCGGCGTGGCCGAGACGAAGATTACCTGGTGGGTGCGGCTCTCCCACTCCTCGAAGTTCAGCGGGCGGTTGTCGAGCGCGGAGGGGAGGCGGAAGCCGTACTCCACCAGCACCTCCTTGCGCGATCGGTCACCGTGGTACATGCCGCGGATCTGCGGCACCGTCTGGTGGCTCTCGTCCACGAAGACGATCGCGTCGGGCGGCAGGTAGTCGAGCAGCGTAGGGGGAGGCTCCCCCGGGGCCCGGCCGGTCAGGTGGCGGGCGTAGTTCTCGATGCCGTGGCAGTAGCCGATCTCGCGGATCATCTCGAGGTCGAACATCGTCCGCTGGTGGAGGCGCTGCGCCTCCAGCAGCTTGCCCTCCGACTCGAGCTGCGCCCGGCGCTCGGCCAGCTCGGCCTTGATCGAGGCGATCGCCTGCCGCGTGCGCTCGCGGGGGGTGGCGAAGTGCGACTTCGGGTAGATCGCGATCCGATCGTGGCGGCGGGAGGTGCGCCCGGTGAGCGGGTCGAACACGACGAGCTCGTCCACCTCGTCGCCGAACAGACCGATGCGCACCGCCTGCTCCTCGTAGGACGGGTAGACCTCGATGATGTCGCCACGCACCCGGAAGGTGCCGCGTCCGAACTCGACGTCGTTGCGCTCGTACTGGATGTCCACCAGCTTCCGCAGGATCTGCTCGCGCTCGATCCGCTGCCCGATCTCGAGGGGCAGCATCATGCCGTAGTAGGCCTCGGGCGAGCCCAGGCCGTAGATGCACGAGACGCTCGCCACGATGAGCACGTCGCGCCGCTCGAACAGCGAGCGGGTCGCCGAGAGGCGCATCCGGTCGATCTCGTCGTTGATCGTCGCTTCCTTCTCGATGTACGTGTCGCTGGCCGGGACGTAGGCCTCGGGCTGGTAGTAGTCGTAGTAGCTGACGAAGTACTCGACGGCGTTGTGCGGGAAGAACCGGCGGAACTCCTGGTAGAGCTGCGCGGCCAGCGTCTTGTTGTGCACCATGACGAGGGCCGGGCGGTTGGCCCGCGCGACCACCTGGGCCATGGTGAAGGTCTTGCCCGACCCCGTCACCCCCAGCAGGACCTGGTGGCGGTCGCCGCGCGCGAGGCCCTGCTCCAGCTCGGCAATCGCGCGGGCCTGGTCTCCGCGCAGCTCGAAGTCCGAGACGAGGGTAAAGCGGTCGGGCACAACCGTCCGATCGTACGCGAAAGGGCGGGGAACACCAAGGGTCGGCCCTTCAGTCGCGGGCCTCTTCCTTGAACGGGGCGTAGTAGCCCGCCCGGGTCCGCACCTTGGCCCCCTTCGGCCCGGCGCCGGGCGCCAGCTTGACCTCGACCTTCCGCCAGGTCCCGTCGGCCCGGCTGTTGGTCGAGAGGTACCCCAGGGTGTACTGCCCGGCAATCTCGGCCGCCACGCGCTCGTACACCGAGTCGAGCTCTTTCAGCGACGTGGGAAAGAACGCCTGCCCCCCGGTCAACTCGGCCACCTGCTGCATCCGCAGGCGCGAATCCATGCGGTCGCGCGACCGGAGATGCTCGAGGAAGCCGATCGCGTGCACCGTCACGTCGGACGCCTTCACCAGGTCGAGCAGCTCGTCGAAGCGGATGTTGCTCGCGTTGTCGGCGCCGTCGGTGTACAGGACGAGCACCTTCCGTCCCTCCTGCCCGGAGGCGCCGTCGAGGTACACGCCCGTGGCATCCCACAAGGCGGTGTAGCCGTCGGCCCGCCGCGTGCGAATCCGCTCCACCAGCCGGGGAAACTCGGCCTGGCTGAACCGCGCGACGCGGATCTCGGTGTCGAACTCCACCAGCGTGTAGTCGCGCGCCTCGTCGAGCGCGCCGAGGAACTTGATGGCCGCGCTGCGGGCGAACGTCAGGTCGTCCTGCATCGAGCCGCTGATGTCGAAGACCACGCCCAGGTGGAGGGCGGCTTGCGGCAGGTCGGAGGCGTCGGCGTCCCCCGGCATGAAATAGAGGAGCGTCTGCTTCTTCCCATCCTCGTACAGCTCGAAGTCCTCGGCGCGCAGGCCCGTCACCACGGCGTTCCTGGCGTCCACGACCGTGACCCCGAACGTGACGAGGTCCACCCCGCTCCGGAACACCGTCTGGCGGCCCTGCGCTGACACGATCGCGGCAGTCCCCAGCGCGACAATCAGCCCTGCTTTCACGTTCTCCCCCGTGCCCCGTTCGACGTGACCCGTTGATGGCGCGTGGCGCGCCCCCCGAACCGCTCCGCCGGCGTATGGAGCGTATAATAAGGGGTTGCGGCGATGGATTCCCCTCTCTCGGGACCGCGCGCTCCCTGGGCCTGCCGATGAAGTGCCTGGTCGTCTGCCAGACCGAGCTCGTGGCCCGAATGCTTCAGACGGCGCTGCAGGCGGGCTTCCCGGTCCAGTATCTCGTCGAGAGCCGCACGCTGGCCCGGCGCCTCCACGACGGCGGGCTCGACGTGATCGCGGGTGATCCCCGCCGCACCGACACCTACCTCAAGCTGGACCTCGACCCCACGACCTGCGTCCTGCTCGAGGACGCGGCCCGGCCCGGCCTGAGGCGAATGCTCTCCGCCATCCGCGACGCGGGTGGCACGCTCGTCTACGTCCTCGCCACCAATACGGCCGCCGCCCGCCGGGAGGACGAGGTGCGCGCCGCGTTCCCGGAGGTCACCTACCTGTCGCTGGCCGAGCTGTTCGGCGGCCCGCTGCTCACCCAGGTCGGCCGCTCGCTCACGCGCGCCCGGGTGCAGCAATACCAGCGGTATTTCGCCGACGCGGACCGCGTCCTGATCCTGCTCCACAACGACCCGGACCCCGACGCGATGGCCAGCGGGCTGGCGCTCCGCAACATCCTCCGCCGCACCAAGGCCACGGCGATCCTCGGCACGCTGCAGGGGATGACGCGCCCCGAGAACCTGCGGATGGCGAACATGCTCGACATCCAGGTCGAGTCGATGACGCCCGCCGCCCTGAGCGAGTTCGACCGCGTGGCCACCGTGGACGTGCAGCCGCACTACTTCGGCGAGCTGCTGGATCACGTCGACCTGGTCATCGACCACCACCCGCCCCAGCCGGGCTACAGCGCGGTCTTCCGCGACATCCGCCCGGAGTACGGCTCGACGTCCACGATCATGACCGAGCACCTGCGCTCGGTGGACGTCAACATCTCCGAGCGGACGGCCACGGCCCTGCTCTACGCCATCAAGTCGGACACCCTCTTCTTCAACCGCCAGGCGACGCGGGAAGACCTCGAGGCCTTCTCGTTCCTCTACTCGCTCGCCGACGCGACGTTGATCCGGAAGATGGAGGGTTCCGAGATCACCCTCGAACGCCTTCGCCACGTCGTCAAGGCGCTCGAGGCGGGCCGCCTCGACCGGCAGGTCTTCTGCTCCTTCATGGGAGAGACGCCCCGCGAGGACCTCATCGCCTACATCGCCGACTTCTTCCTCGAGCTCGAGGACGTCAAGTGGACGATCATCGCCGGCGTCGTGAACGGGATGCTGGTGATGTCGGTCCGAAACCTCGGCTACACGCGGAACGCCGGCGAGTTCGTCCGCAAGCACTTCGACGACCTCGGGAGCGCCGGCGGCCACCGGTCGATGGCCAAGGCGGTCGTCCCGCTCGACGCCTTCCGCGCGAAGTTCAAGGTCGAGGACGGCCGGAGCATCGTGGACAAGGTGCACGACCTGGCCGTGCAGTTCCTCCGCGAGCACCAGGCGACCGAGCGCAAGAAGGAAGCCGTCAAGGGCTGAAGCCGCCCTCAAGCCGCGAGCGCCTGGTCGAGGTCTGCGACCAGGTCTGCCGTGTCTTCGAGCCCGACCGAGAGGCGCACCATCCCCGGCGTGACTCCTGCCCGCTCCATCTCCTCGCGGCTGTAGTTCCAGTGCGAGGTGAGGACCGGCAGGCTCGCCAGGCTGTCCACACTGCCGAGGCTGGTGGCGCGGCGAATCAGGCCCAAGCGGTCGAACACCCGCGACGCTCCTTCCAGTCCGCCGTGCACCTCGAAGCACACCATGCCCCCGAAGCCGCTCATCTGCGACCGGGCAATCTCGTGGTCGGGGTGCGACGGCAGGCCCGGGTAATAGACCCGCCCGACCGCGGCGTGTCCTTCCAAAAAGCGGGCAACCGCCAGCGCCGACTCGTTGTGGCGGGCCATTCGCACGGGCAGCGTCTTGAGGCCCCGGGCCAGGTTGTAGGCCGCCAGGGGGTCGAGCACGCCGCCGAGGTAGCGGCGGGTCAGGTCGAGCCGCTTGACGAGCACGGCGCTGCCGCTCACCACGCCCGCCGTCACGTCGGAGTGGCCGTTCAGGTACTTCGTCGCGCTCTGCATCGCCAGGTCCACGCCGAGCTCCAGCGGGCGCTGGTTCACGGGGCTGGCGAAGGTGTTGTCCACCACCGAGATCACGCCGCGGGACCGGCAGGCCGCGGCCACACGCCGCACGTCCACACACCGCAGGGTCGGGTTGATCGGCGACTCCACCCAGCAGACGCGCGTCCGATCGCCGATCAGGCGTTCCGGCTCGCGAAGCTCCTCGAGGGTCGCGAAGCGCACCGCCACCCCGAACCGCCGGACGATGTCGTTGATTAGGTGAAACGTGCCGCCGTAGAGCGCCGAGCTGCAGAGCAGTTCGTCGCCAGGGTTCGGCAGCCCGAGCAGGATCGTCGACGCCGCCGCCATCCCCGAGGCGAAGACCAGTGCGGCCTCGGCCGCATCGAGCGCGGCCAGCTTCTGCTCGGTTACCACTACCGTCGGGTTGGCGTACCGCGAGTAGAGGTACTTCTCCGCCCGCCCCTCCTGGTAGAGGCGCACTTCCTCGGCCGACTCGAACAGGAAGGTCGTCGTCTCGTAGATCGGGACGTTGACCGACTCGGCCTGCGGGGGCCGCTCCTCTCCCCGGTGAATCAGCTCGGTCGAGACTCCTCGTCGTGTCATCTCAGCTCTCCGCGGCGCCGCGGCCCGCGGACGCGGCAACCCCCTCGAGGCGTTCGCCGCCCGCCCCGACCACCGGGTCGATGAACTGGCGGTAGGCGTCCTCGTACCCGCGGTCCACCAGCTCGCCGGGCGAGACGTACCGGTCGGACCGCTCGTCGTAGCAGCCGGCCAGGTCGAGGGGGCCGATCGGGTTGTACGCCGGCCGGATCAGGAAGGTGGCGCGAAAACCCCGGTCGCGCCCGAACAGCCCGCGCACCGACGCCGTCTCGGCCCCGGCCAGGTACTCGCCCAGCCGGCCTCGCCAGTCGCCGCGGGCACGGTGCAACCGGTGTGGCCCCTCGACCTCGGGAAAGGCCGAAACCACGATAACCTGCTCGATGCCGGCGGCCGGCAGCTCGTCGAGGAGCCGGTCGGCGGCGCCGGGCCGCTCGCTCGCGCGGTGCTGCTCGCCGCACCAGTAGCTTTCGGCCGGGAAGCGAAGCGTGCCGACCTCGGTCGCGACCGGCAGGCGCAGCGACGCGTCGAGCACCTCGATCACGTGGTCTCGCGCAACACCAGCCAGGTCGAACAGCTCCCCCGGCGGCCGGCCGCCGGCGGGGCGTTCGGCCGGGCGGAAGACGTCGCGGCGGTAGCGCTCGCCGACCAGCGCGAACACGAAATCGCGGCGCATGTCCAGGTCGTGGACGGTCAGGATCAGCTCCCGGAAGCCGGGCTGCCCGATGTTCTCGCGCAGCAGCTCGGCGTAGGTCCGCGAGAGGGCCGGCGCGCCGGGCTGCCGGGCACCGGCCGCACCGCCCAACAGGCGCCACAAGACGGCCGTGAAGGCCCGCACGGCCGGCTCGGCCGAGAGCGGCGCGCCGGCGAGGCGCCACCAGATCGGGGCCCGATCGCGGCGGCCGCGGCGATCGAACAACAGCATGAACGCCATCAGCACGGCGAGGAGGGCGGCCAGGACGGCCAGCGCGAGCACCAGCGCGCGCGGCAGCATCGCCGGCAGGAACGCGGGATCGAACAGGCGGGCCATCAGCGCCGCGTGGGCCGAGGCAAGCACGCTCCCCTCGCCGCTGCCGGCGAGGCCGAGCAGGAAACCGGCCGGGTAGACGAGCAGGCCGAGCAGCAGCGCGGCAAACGGCAGGAACGCCACAGCCGCGGCCCCCGCAAGCCCCCAGGCAGCGGCCCGCAGTGCCGGGCGAACCCGGTAGAACCCGCCGACCCGGCGGTCGCGCCAGAGGCCGTCCCGGTCCCACAGCCGGGGACCCCCGTCGATGGCCGCGACGAGCGCGGAGGCAACCCCGACGCCGGTGCCCGCAACCAGGTCGATCTTGACGCCGGCCTCCTCGAAGGCGCGCAGGACTCCGGCATGGTAGGCCCCGGCCGTCCCGCTGCCCGTCAGCACGAGCGCGGTCCTCAACCGGGGCGAGTAGGTGTCACGTAGGGTGCTGGGCGGTGATGGGTTCACGACCGACGCATCATATCGCGTCGTGGATGGTCGTGAGCTTGACGATCTCGAAATGCCGCTCGCCGGACGGGGTCTTGACGACGACCTCGTCGCCCGGTTCCTTGTTGAGGAGGGCCCGCCCGATCGGCGAGCTGGGAGAGATCAAGCCCTTGGAGGCGTCGGCCTCCTCGGGCATCACCAGGCGATACTCGACCGTCCCGCCGCCGTTCTCGCTGAGCACGACGATCGACCCGAGGCCGACCTTGTCGGTGGGGAGCTTGTCGAGGTTCAGCAGCGACAACTCGGCCACGCGCTTCTTCAGCATCCCGATCCGCGCTTCGACCAGCCGCTGCCGCTCCTTGGCCGCCTGGTACTCCGCGTTCTCGCTGAGGTCGCCAAGCTCGCGGGCCCGCTTGATCTCCTGCGGCAGGTCCATGCGCAGCTCGCGCTCGAGCGCCTGTATCTCGTCCTCGAACCGCTTGACCAGGCTGTCCTTGATCGTCATCGCCCGTACACGCGCTCCCTTCCACTCGGACCGCGAGAAAACTCTAGAGATTCCTCGCGATCTTAACACAGTCTGCTATGCTGGTCGGCACCCCGGGACGTTTGATGAAACGTCTGACCAGCCGCCATCACCCGCTCGTCGCCACGTGCCGCGCGATCGCGCGCGGCCGCGACACGACCAGCCGCATGCTGCTCGACGGGCCTCACCTGGTGGAGGAAGCGCTGGGGAGCGCGATCGAGATCGAAACCGCAGTGCTCGACACCGCCTTTGCCGCGTCGGAGGAAGGCGAGGCCATCCTGCGCGGCCTGGCAGGCGCCCGCGTCGAGGTGATGACGGCAACCCGGCCGGTCCTCGAGGCCATGAGCCCCGTCGCCCACCCGTCGGGCATCGTCGCGATTGCCAAACGTCCGCCGACCGCGGTGGCCCGCGCCCTGGGCGGCGCCCTGCCGCTCGTGGTCGTCGGCGTGGACGTGCAGGACCCGGGGAACGTCGGGGCGATCGTGCGGGCCGCCGAGGCGGGCGGGGCGACCGGCGCGATCTTCTGCGGCGCGAGCGCCGACCCGCTGGGATGGAAGGCGCTCCGTGGGTCGATGGGAAGCGCCCTGCGCCTGCCGCTCGCCACGGCCTCGACGGCCGGCGAGGGGATCGCGGCGGCAAAGCGTGCCGGCTTGCGCGTCATCGCCGCCGTTGTACGGGGCGGCGACCCGCTCCACGAGAGCGACCTCACGTCGCCGTCCGTCCTGCTGGTCGGCGGCGAGGGGGGCGGTCTCGGACCCGAGACGATCGCCGCGGCCGATGCCGCGGTCGTCATCCCGATGGCTCCCCCGGTCGAGTCACTGAACGTGTCGGTGGCTGCGGCGCTGCTCGTCTACGAGGCGCGCCGCCAGCGCGTTCTGGCGGCGGCGCGGCCGGATCGCGCCGGGAGGCATGCCACGTGAGCACCGGACGGCTGTTCGACGACGAGAACGGCGAGCCGGCCGGCAAGCCGGGCCCGAGGCCGCCGCTGGCCGACCGAATGCGGCCGCGCAGCTTCGACGAGCTGGTCGGCCAGGACGACCTGCTCGCCCCCGGCCGGCCGCTCCGCGTGGCCATCGAGCGCGACCTGCTGCAGTCGATCATCCTGTGGGGGCCGCCCGGGACGGGCAAGACGACACTGGCCCGGCTGGTGGCGCAGGTGACGCGCGCGCATTTCATCTCCTTCAGCGCAGTCCTGTCGGGCATCAAGGAAATCAAGGCGGTGATGGCCGAGGCCGAGCAGGCCCGGCGCCAGCTCGGGCGGCGCACGATCCTGTTCGTGGACGAGATCCACCGGTTCAACAAGGCGCAGCAGGACGCCTTCCTGCCGCGCGTGGAAGCCGGCGACATCGTGCTCATCGGGGCCACGACCGAGAACCCCTCCTTCGAGGTGAACTCGGCGCTCCTCTCGCGCTCGCAGGTCTTCGTCCTCAAGCCGCTGGACCAGCCGGCGATCCTCGACATCCTCAGGCGCGCCTTGTCCGACGCCGAACGGGGCCTCGGGGCCGAGCAGGTGGACGTGGACGAGGAGGCGCTCGAAGCGATGGCGCGCCTCGCGAACGGTGACGCGCGCACGGCGCTCAACCTGCTCGAGGCGACCGTGACGGCCGCCCCGGCCGATCCCGCGTCGGGGCGCCGGCACGTGAGCGTGACGTTTGTCGAGCAGGCCGTGCAGCGCAAGGCGCTCCTCTACGACAAGGCGGGCGAGGAGCACTTCAACCTGATCTCGGCGCTGCACAAGTCGATGCGCAACAGCGACCCGGACGCCGCCGTGTACTGGCTGGCGCGGATGCTCGAGGCCGGCGAGGATCCGCTCTACATTGCGCGCCGCGTCGTGCGTTTCGCGTCCGAGGACATCGGCATCGCCGACCCGCAGGCGCTGTCGGTCGCCGTCGCCGCCAAGGAGGCCGTCCACTTCATCGGGATGCCCGAGGGGAATACCGCGCTGGCGCAGGCGGTCATCTACATGGCCACCGCCCCGAAGAGCAACGCCGTTTACGTGGCGTACCAAGGCGCTGCCGACGCCGCCCTCAAGGACGAGGCCGAGCCGGTACCGCTGCACCTGAGGAACGCGCCAACCCGCTTGCTGAAGGCGCTCGACTACGGGAAGGGATACCGCTACGCACACGACGAGCCCGACGCCGTGACCGGCATGGACTGCCTGCCCGAGCGGTTGCAGGGCCGCCGCTTCTACCGGCCGACCGACCGCGGCTTCGAGCGGGAGGTCCGGCGGCGCCTGGAGGCTTGGGCGGCCATCAAGGCGCGGCGGAAGGGCGAGGGAGGCTCCGGACCCTGAGCTTTCCTCACTGCGCGGCCGCGGACGGCGGGGTGGTCACCGCGACCACCGGCGCCTCCACGGGCGGCACCGACTGGTTGAGCGCGGGCACCTTGCGGAACATCTCCTTGCGCAGCGGCAGGATGAACGAGAAGCGGTAGTCGCCCTGCATCCGGCCGATCGGGATGCCCACGAGCTCACCGCGCTGGTCCAGCACTCCCCCGCCCGAGACACCCGGGTGCCCGTCGGTCAGGCAGGTCACCAGGTTGTTCGAGGTCCGCTGGCCGATGTAGCCGGTGCTGAGGATGATGCCCTTGGAGTAATCGTTGCCCAGCCGGAAGATGGGGTCGGCGAAGTCGTACGGGAAATCGAGGTTCACCCGCAGCGGCGGAAGGTTCACCGGCTTCGGCACCCGCAGGATCGCCCAGTCGCCCGGGTCGACCTCGGTCCGCGCGTCGCCTGCATCCACCACGGTCGCCAGCACGTCCTTCCGGTTGATGCGCAGCTTCACCGAGACAATCCGGCGGCCGTCGTCCTCGCCGGGATGCAGCGCCACGACGGCATGCTTCACGGTGACGAAGTAGCCGTTGCCGAGGTAGCCGGCCGTCCCGTAGTTGCTCCGGCCGTTGTTGTCGTAGGCGTACAGCTCGACGAAGCTCTTGCGCCGTTCGCGCAGCAGCTGCACGGGCAGCAGCCCCATCTCGGCCTGCAGCTGACGCTTGATCTCCTCGACCATCGACGCCTGGATGACCGCCGGCTGCTCGCCGAGCCCCGCCGTGCCAGAGGCGTTGGCCTGTTCCTGCTTGAGCTGCCGGGAGATCTCGCTGATCTCGCGCTCGAGGCCGGCAATCTGGCGGTCGCGGCTGGCCAGCTGCCGCTCGGCGCCCTGCCGGGCCGTGTAGCTTCCGAGGGAAAACAGGAGGATGGCGGCAACAACCGCCCCCACAATGTCGAAGAGGTTACGTCGGACGGACATCCGGCTCTCCGGTCCGCGGCCGTTGACTCAGGCGGGTTTGGGCGGCCAGCGGGCCGCCGGTTCCTCCAAGTTCGGCAGCTAAATCACCCCGCGGGGGGCTTACAGCTTTGCCACACCGGTGCAACGCACCGGGCAACCCTTTCGCTTGGAATGGATGAGGTAAGTCTCAGACTGCAGGCGACTTACGGTACCTGGCGACTTGCGCACCCCCACTGTAAGCGGCCCGCCGCAGGGGTGTCAAACTGAGCAGTATTGGACTCGGGATTCGGGATTCAGGATTCGGGATTCGGGGGAAGACCTCGAATCCTGGTCCCGTCCCTGAGTCCCGATCCCTGGATCCCGATTCCTCAGATCCTCTGGAAGTTCCTCTCTACTTCACGCCTCGTCAAGCGGAGCATCACGGGCCGGCCGTGCGGGCAGACCGAGGAGTAGGCCGTCTTTCGAAGCTCGTCCAGGATATGAACCATCTTCTCCTGGGTCAGCGGACAGTTCGCCTTGACGGCCGCATGACACGCCGTGAGTGCGGCGATCCGCTGCAGCCCCTCCCCAACCGTGCCGCCGCGGTTGAGCCCTTCGAGATCCTCGCCCATCTCGCGCAGGGCGGCGATGCTCTCGTCGGGGCTGAGCAGCGCGGGCACCGCCGCCACCCTCACGCTGCGGCCGCCGAACGACGCCAGCTCGAACCCGAAGCGGTCGAGCTCGGCCTGTCGCGCCAGCAGCACGTCGTGGGCCGCCGCCGGCAACTCGAGCACCAGGGGCTCCAGCAGGCGCTGGCTCTCGAGCCGTCCCGCAGTCAACCGCTCCATCACGCGCTCGAACAGCACGCGTTCGTGCGCGACGTGCTGATCGATGATCGAGATCCCCTCGTCATCCACCGCGATGATGAAGGTGTCGCGAAACTGGCCCAGCGGAATGAGCGGCCGAAGCCCCCAGGGCGCGTCCGGCATCGCGGCGCTGGCGGCAACCGCGCCTGGCCCGTGGGCGGGCGCCGGCGACGGGCTGGGGAACGGCGCTTCGTCGGCACGCGTGGGCGGTACCCATCGGCTCGGGAACACGCCGGCGATCAGGCCGGGAAACGCCGGGGCGGAGGGAGCGGGCTGGAACGGGGGCGGTGGCTGCAGCTGCAGCTCCGGAGCCGAAGTCTTGCCGAGCGCCTCCGAGATCGCACGCTTGACGACCTCGTGGACCAGTGACTGGTTGCGGAAGCGGACTTCGGCCTTGGTCGGGTGAACGTTGACGTCCACCTCCTCGGGGGGCATTTCGACGAACAGGTGCACCTCGGGGCTGCGCTCCTTCACCGACGCCACGCTGAAGGCCTCGACGATCGCGTGGGCGATCGTCCGGTCCTTGACGATGCGCCGGTTCACGAAGACGTTCTGGGGACCGCGCTTCGGGCCCTGGTCGGTGAGCGACGCCACCAGGCCGGAGACCGAGATCCCGGCCGCCTCCTTGGCGACCTCGACCAGGTCGGGGCGGTCGCCGTACAGCTGGAAGAAGCGGTCGCGCCGCGAGCCGACGGGCGGGCACTGCAGGAGCATGCGGCCGCCGCTTGCCAGCGTGAAGCCGATCTCGGGATAGGCCAGGGCCAATTGCGTCGTCGTGCGGGACACCTGCACCGTCTCCGCACCGTCGGCCTTGAGGAACTTGCGGCGCGCAGGCAGGCCGTAGAAGAGATCGGCAACCTCCACCGAGGTGCCAAGCGGGGCGGCCACCTCGCGCACCGACGCGAGGGTCCCTGCGTTGACGCGGATCTCGGTGCCGGCAATCGCGTCGGCCGCCCGGGTCCGCAGGACGAAGTGCGAGACCGAGGCGATGGCCGGCAGCGCCTCGCCGCGGAAACCATGCGTCAGGATGGCCGCCAGGTCTTCGGCGCTGGCGATCTTGCTGGTGGCATGCCGCGCCAGGGCCAGTTCGGCATCCTCGGGTGACATCCCGTCACCGTCGTCCTCGACCCGGATCAGCCGCTTGCCACCCTGTTCGATGGTGATGGCAATCCGGCTCGCCCCCGCGTCGATCGCGTTCTCGACCAGTTCTTTCACCACCGAGGCGGGGCGCTCGACCACTTCGCCGGCGGCGATCTGGTTGGCAAGCTCGGCGGAGAGACGGTGAATCCTGCCCATGGCGATGGAATCTCGTCGCAGAGAACAAGACGAAAAAAGGGCACGGGAGACGCCCGGTCCTCCCGTGCCCGTAATACTAGCAGCTGACAGCCAACCGCTGACGGCAGCCAGCCCCTCCTAGTCTCCCACCTTCACCGACATCGCCGCCTGCGCCGCCGCGAGGCGGGCGACCGGCACGCGGAACGGGGAGCAGCTGACGTAGTTCAGGCCGACCTTCTGGAAGAAGTGGATCGAGGCCGGGTCGCCGCCGTGCTCGCCGCACACGCCGAGCTTGAGGTCGGGCCTGGTCTCGCGCCCCGCGGTCGCGCCCATCGAGACCAGCAGGCCGACACCGGTCGTGTCGATGCTGGCGAACGGGTCGCCGTCGAGGATCCGCTTGTCCTGGTAGGTCTTCAGGAACTTCCCGGCGTCGTCGCGCGAGAAGCCGAAGGTCATCTGCGTCAGGTCGTTGGTGCCGAACGAGAAGAACTGCGCCTCGCGCGCGATCTCGCCGGCCGTCACCGCACCGCGCGGCACCTCGATCATCGTCCCGACGAGGTACTTGATCTTGATACCCTGCTCCTTCATGACATCCTGCGCCACGCGGTCCACGACCGCCTTCTGGTCCTGGAACTCCTTCACGTGGCCGACGAGCGGGATCATGATCTCGGGAACGACCTTGAGGCCCTCCTTGTTGAGCTGGCAGGCCGCCTCCATGATCGCCCGCGCCTGCATCTCGGTGATCTCCGGGTACGCGATCCCGAGGCGGCAGCCGCGGTGGCCGAGCATCGGGTTGAACTCGTGCAGCTCCTCGACCCGGGCCAGCAGGGCGCGCTTCTCTTCGAGCTCCTTGGCGTTGCCGTTCTTCGCCTCCAGGACCGCGATGTCCACCATGAGGTCCTCGCGCTTGGGGAGGAACTCGTGCAGCGGCGGGTCGATGGTCCGGACGGTGACCGGCGTCCCGTTCATCGCCTTGAAGACGCCGTAGAAGTCGGCGCGCTGCAGCGGCAGCAGCTCGGCCAGCGCGGCGCGCCGGTCGGCCTCGTTGTCGGCGAGAATCATGCGGCGGACGATCGGCAGCCGGTCGGCCTCGAAGAACATGTGCTCGGTCCGGCAGAGCCCGATGCCGCGGGCGCCGAACGCGTAGGCGATCTTCGCCTGGTCGGGCAGGTCGGCGTTGGCGCGGATCCCCATCGTGCGCTTCTTGTCGGCCCAGCCGAGCAGGCGCTCGAAGCGCTGGTAGATGTCCGACTCCTCCGGCTTCATCGTGCCGTTGATGACCTGCAGGATCTCGCTCGGCTTGGTCGCCACCTTCTCGACCTTCACCTCGCCGCTGAGGCCGTCGAAGGCGATGTAGTCGCCCTCGCGCAGCGTCCGGCCGTTGATGGTGAGGGTCTTGCCCTCCTCGTCCACGCGCAGTTCCTGGGCGCCGACGACGGCCGGCTTGCCCATCTGGCGGCCGACGACGGCCGCGTGCGAGGTCATGCCGCCGGTGGCCGTCAGGACGCCCTGCGACACGAACATGCCGTGGATGTCGTCGGGCACGGTCTCCTTGCGGACCAGCACGACCTTCTTCCCCTGGTCGGTCCACGCCACCGCCTCGTCGGCCGTGAAGACGATCTGGCCCGACGCGGCGCCCGGCGAGGCGGGAAGGCCCTTGGTGGCCACCGGGATTGCCTTCCACTCCTTCGGGTCGAACACCGGGGCGAGCAGCTGCGAGAGCGCGCTGGGGTCGACCAGCAGCAGCGCCTCCTCGGGTTTCAGCAGCTTCTCGGCCACCATGTCGGTCGCGATGACGACCGCGGCGTACCCGGTGCGCTTGCCCGAGCGGGTCTGCAGCATGTAGAGCTTCTCGTTCTCGATCGTGAACTCGAAGTCCTGCACGTCCTTGTAGTGCTTCTCGAGCAGCGTGGTGTGGCGCCGCAGCTCGCGGTACGCCTGCGGCATCACCTCCTCGAGCTGGGCGATCGGCATCGGCGTCCGGATGCCGGCGACGACGTCCTCGCCCTGGGCGATGATCAGGAACTCGCCGTAGAACTCCTTCTTGCCGGTCGCGGGGTTCCGCGTGAAGCCGACGCCGGTCGCCGAGCGCTCGCCGCTGTTGCCGAACACCATCAGCTGCACGTTCACCGCGGTGCCAATGTGATCGGGGATCTCGTAGATGCGGCGGTACTCCTTGGCGCGCGGGTTGTTCCACGAGCGGAACACGGCGTCACGGGCGCCGCGCAGCTGCTCCATCGGGTCGGTCGGGAACGAGCGGCCGGTCTTCTCCCGGACCACGGCCTTGTAGCGCTTCACCACCTCGCGCAGCGCGTCCTCGTCGAGATCGGTGTCGAGCTTCGCGCCCCGCTCCTCCTTGACGCCGTCGAACTCCTTCTCGAACTCCTCCTTCGGGATCTCGAGCACGACGTTTCCGTACATCTGGATGAAGCGGCGGTAGCTGTCGTAGGCGAAGCGGCCGTTGCCGGTGCGGGCCTTCAGCCCCTCCACCGCCTCGTCGTTCAGCCCGAGGTTGAGGATCGTGTCCATCATGCCGGGCATCGAGAACTTCGCGCCCGACCGCACCGACACCAGGAGCGGGTTGGTCACCGACCCGAACTTCTGTCCGGCCACCTTCTCGAGCTTGGCGAGGTTGGCCTCCATCTCGCGGTCGATCTCGGGCGGAACCTTGCGGCCCCGCTCGTAGTAGAGGTTGCAGGCCGCGGTCGTGATGGTGAAGCCCGGCGGAACCGGCAGCCCGGCGTTGGTCATCTCGGCCAGGCCCGCGCCCTTGCCGCCGAGCAGGTCTCTCATCGTGCGGTTGCCGTCGGCCTTGCCGCCGCCGAAGAAGTACACGTACTTCGTCGCCTTCTTCGTCGTCTTCTTCGCCGCCCTACCCTGCGTGCGAACGCTCCTGCCGGCCGGTCTGGCCGCCCGGGCGGTGGTCTTCGCCGTGCGCCTGCCTGCCGCCTGCTTCTTCGCCTTCACCATCTTCTTGGCCATCGCGTGTGACTCCAGACTGGGGATGAATGAGCCGGATCAGCGATACGGCTCGCTACGGGGAACAATCTCCGAGATGTCGGCCAGGTCGAGCATCAGGTCGTACAGGCGCCAGACGAGCGACAACCGCTCGGTGCGGAGCCCCTCGTCCTCCACCATGACGAACACCTCGGTGAAGAAGCGGTCGAGCCTCTCCCGGAACCCGGCGGCCAGGCGGAACGCCTCGAAGTACTCGCGCCGCGACGCGGCGGCCCGCACGGCCGCGCCCCGCGTCTCGTACTCCTGCAGCAGGTCCCGCTCGGCCGGCTCGGTCAGCCGCCCGGTCGAGGGCGAGGGCTCGCCGCGCAGCTCGCGGGCGAGGTTCTTCACCCGCTGGAAGGCCACGGCCAGCGCCTCGAATTCGGGAAGGGCGCGCACCTTCTGCAGCGCCTCGAGCCTGAGGCGCGCGTCGAAGGGCGCATCCAGGAAGCTTCGCCGCGCGCCGGCGACGGCGTTCACCTCGTCGTAGCCGAAGCCGCGCTGCTGGAACAGGAAGCGCAGGCGCTCCTCGAAAAACACCGCGCGCTCGCGCCGCTCCTCCTCGCTCTCCTCGGGCAGCGCCGGGCCGCCGCGCCCGTCCGAGTACTCGGCGCGCGCCCGATCGAGC
>JARKSS010000063.1 GCA_029974175.1 Vicinamibacterales bacterium | reverse complement strand
GCGAGTTCTCCACGGGCACGACGCCACGATCGAGGAGGCCGCGCGCCACCCCGTCGAACACGTCGGCAAAGCCGCGGCAGGGAATCGGGACGAACCGCGCGTCCCACGCCAGGCACGCCATCTCGCTCCAGGCGCCCCGCTCTCCCTGGAACCCGGCCAGGCCGCGGCCGGCCTTCCGGGTCCGCTCGCTCTCGCCGGCAATCGCGTGGAAAAGGCTGGCGACGAACTCGTTGGTCAGCAACCCGCCCGGCGTGGGCGGCGTCGCGGGTGCGGCCGGCTCGGGCCCGGGGGCCGGAACCGCCTCCGCGAGGCGGGCGGCCCGCAGCGCCAGCTCGAGCCGCTCGTCGATCAGGCGCAGGATCTTCCTGTCGGCGTCGGCCATCCGGGCGCGGGCCTCGGCGAGCGCCTGCAGGACAGCGTCCCCGGCACCGCCAGGTGACTTGCCGGACGGCGTCACCGCGCCTCCGGGATCTCAACCGGATCGATGAACGGCATCATCGCCCGCAGCCTCCTGCCGACCTCCTCGATCTGGTGGCACCGCTCCGCGCGCCTGGCCTGCTCGAACCACGGGCGGCCCGCCGCGTTCTCCTGGATCCAGGCCTTCGCGTAGCTGCCGTCGCGGATGGCCTCGAGCAGCCGCCGCATCTCCCGGCGCACCTGTTCGCTCACGATCCTCGGCCCCGCGGTGTAGTCGCCGTGCTCGGCCGTGTCGCTCACCGAGTAGCGCATGTAGCTCAAGCCGCCGCGATACATGAGGTCCACGATCAGCTTCAGCTCGTGCAGGCACTCGAAGTAGGCCACCTCGGGCTGGTAGCCGGCGTCCACGAGCGTCTCGAAGCCCGCCTTGACCAGCGCGCTGACCCCGCCGCACAGCACCGCCTGCTCCCCGAACAGGTCGGTCTCGGTCTCCTCGGCGAAGGTGGTCTCGATGACGCCGGCGCGCGTGGCGCCAATCCCTTTCGCGTAGGCGAGAGCCACCTGCCGCGCCTGCCCGCTGGCATCCTGGTGCACGGCCAGCAGGGCCGGCGTTCCGCCCCCTTCCCGGAAGACCTCGCGCACCCGGTGGCCCGGCGACTTCGGCGCCACCAGCGACACGTCCACCTCCGCCGGGGGAGCGATCGTACCGTACCGGATGTTGAAGCCGTGCGCGAACATGAGGGTGCGCCCCGGCGCGAGATGCGGCGCGATGTCACGCTCGTAGATGGCCGGCTGCGCGGGGTCGGGCGCGAGCACCATGGTGAGATCGGCCCACCGTGCCGCGTGGGCCGGGGTGGTGACCTCCAGCCCCTCGGCCTCGGCCTTCGCGCGCGACGCGCTTCCGGGCGGCAGGCCCACCCGGACGGTGACGCCGCTGTCTCTCAGGTTGAGGGCGTGCGCGTGGCCCTGCGACCCGTACCCGATGATCGCCACCTTCCGGCTGGTGATCAGGGAGAGGTCGGCGTCGCTGTCGTAGTACATCCTCGCCATCTGGTTCCTCGCTTCAAGCGGCCCCTGCCGACGCCGCGGCGCGCGGCCCCCGGCACATCGCCAGCCGGCCCGAGCGCGCCACCTCGATCACGCCGAACGGCCGCAGCACCTGCAGCAGCCCGTCCACCTTGTCGTCGGTTCCCGTCGTCTCGATCACGAGCGAATCGGCCGCGACGTCCACGACGCGGGCCCGGAACACCTGCACCAGCTGCATGATGCCGGCGCGGGCGTCGGGCGGCGCCGCCACCTTGATCATCGCCAGGTCGCGGACGACGAGGGGGCGGTCGGAGACGTCGTCCACCTCGATCACGTCCACCAGCTTGGCCAGGTTCGCCGCCAGCCGGCGGGCGCCGGCCGGATCGGTGGCGACAAACAGCGTCACGCGGGAAACGCCGGGCGTCTCTGTCGGGCCAATCGTCAGCGACTCGATCGCGAACGCGCGGCGCCGGCAGAGCGACGCGATCCGCATGAGGACGTCGGGCCCGTCACGCACGAGCAGGACCAGGATGCGCGACACCGATTACGCCCCCCTCCTGGCGGGTGACGGGACCGCGTGCGGGCGGGGCTGCGGCCGGCGCAGCATCTCGTGAAGGCTCGCCCCCGACGGCACCATCGGGTACACGAGGTCGTCGGCCTCGACCCTGAACTCGACGAGAACGGGTCCCGGCTGCCGGCGTGCGGCCGCGATCGCGGGGCCTACTTCGGCAGGGGTCTCGACCCGGTGGGCGGGAATGCCGTGGGCCTCGGCCAGCTTGCAGAAGTCGGGGCTTGCCATCGGCGTCGCGGTGTAGCGCTTCCCGTAGAACAGCTCCTGCCACTGGCGCACCATGCCGAGGTACGCGTTGTTGATGACGGCAATCCGCAGCGGCAGCTGCTCCTGAACCACCGTGGACAGCTCGCAGGCGGTCATCTGGAACCCGCCGTCCCCGGCAATCACCCAGACCTCGTCGCCGGGGCGGGCGACCTGCGCCCCGATGGCGGCCGGCAGGCCGAAGCCCATCGAGCCCAGCCCGCCCGAGGTGATGAACGAACGCGGCCGCTCGGGCCGGTAGTACTGGGCTGCCCACATCTGGTGCTGGCCCACGTCGGTCACCACCAGCGCCTTCCCCCGCGTGTGCCTCCACAGGGCGGCCGCAACGTGCGCCCCGTGCAGCCGCCCGTCGCCGGGCAGGTTGAGCAGCTCGCGCGCGCCGGCTGCCCGGCGCGCGGCACGAATCTCGGCGAGCCACTCGTCGTGGCTGCCGGGCTCCACGAGCGGAAGCAGCGCGGGCAGTACGCGGGCGAGGTCGCCCACGATGCCGACGTCCACCTCCACCACCTTGCCAATCTCGGAGGCGTCGACGTCCACGTGGATGCGGCGCGCGTTCGGCGTGAACCCGCGCGCGTTCCCGATCGCCCGGTCGTCGAAGCGGGCGCCGAGCCCCACCACCCGGTCGGCTTCCTGGAAGGCCTCGTTGACCCA
>JARKSS010000056.1 GCA_029974175.1 Vicinamibacterales bacterium | reverse complement strand
GCAGACGTTGTGCATCGTCGAGGCCATGAAGATGATGAACAACATCGACTCCGAGTACGAGGGCACCGTGGTGAAGATCTACGTCGAGAACGGCCAGCCGGTGCAGTACGGGGAACGCCTCTTCGCCATCCGCACGAAGTGAAGCAGGGGGCATGTTCAAGAAGATCCTGATCGCCAACCGCGGCGAGGTGGCGCTGCGCGTCATCCACGCCTGCCGGGAAATGGGCATCAAGACGGTCGCCGTGTACTCGGAGGCGGACGAGGATTCCCTGCACGTCCGGTTCGCCGACGAGGACGTGTGCATCGGGCCGGCGCGGCCAGGCCAAAGCTACCTCAACGTGCCGGCCGTCATCAGCGCCGCCGAGCTGACCGGCGCCGACGCGATCCACCCCGGCTACGGCTTTCTCTCCGAGAGCGCGTACCTCGCGGAGGTCTGCGAGGCCTGCCACATCAAGTTCATCGGTCCCGATCCCCGGGTGATCCGGCTGATGGGCGACAAGGCGCGGGCGCGCCGCGCGATGAAGAAGGCCGGCGTGCCGGTGCTGCCCGGCAGCGAGGGGATCGTCGAGACCGAGGAGGAGGCGGCGCGGATCGCCCGCGAGGTCGGCTACCCGGTGCTCGTGAAGGCGACCGCCGGGGGCGGCGGCCGCGGGATGCGCGTGGCGGCCCACCCCGGGGAGCTGGCGCAGGCGCTCAGGACCGCGCAGCGGGAGGCCGAGGCAGCCTTCGGCGTGAAAGACGTCTACCTGGAGAAGTACGTCGAGGCGCCGCGGCACATCGAGTTCCAGGTGCTCGGCGACCACCACGGCAACGTCGTCCACCTCGGCGAGCGCGAGTGCTCGGTGCAGCGCCGGCACCAGAAGCTGATCGAGGAGTCGCCCTCGCCCGCCCTGAGCGACAAGGTGCGGCGCAAGATGGGCCACCTGGTGGCGGATGCCGCGCGGGCCGTGCAGTACACCAACGCCGGCACCTTCGAGTTCCTGCTGGACGCCGACGGCCGCTTCTACTTCATGGAGGCCAACACCCGGCTGCAGGTCGAGCACGGCGTCACCGAGCTGGTGACCGGTGTGGACATCGTCAAGGAGCAGATCCGGGTGGCGGCCGGCGAGCGCCTCTCCTTCAAGCAGAGCGAGGTGACCTTCACCGGTCACGCGATCGAGTGCCGGATCAACGCCGAGTGCCCGGAAACCTTCGCTCCCTCGCCCGGCACCATCCGCGTCTTCGCGCTGCCCGGCGGGCCCGGCGTCCGCATCGACACCGCGGCCCACTCCGAGTGCACCGTCTCCCCCTACTACGACTCGCTGGTCGCGAAGATCATGACCTACGGGCGCGACCGGCAGGAGGCGATCGCGCGCATGCGACGCACCCTCGAGATGACCGTCATCGAGGGCATCAAGACCAACGTCGCGCTGCACCTCAAGGTGCTCGCCGATCCCGACTTCCAGGCGGGCCGCCTGAACACCGCCTTCATGAACCGCTTCATACCCGCCGCGTCGGGCCCGCGCACCCTCGCCCAGGCGGGGTAGGGGACAGACGAGCTCGTCCCGGCTCGAGGCCTTCCCCCCTTTGCGCGAGGGGGCACGGCCGCGTCATACTGGTACGCCCGTGACGGTTGGCCCGTCCCCTGCCGGTCCCCCCTCGGCAGTCCACGCTTGCATCATCCCGGTTCCTGACGGCCCGTGAGGAAGTGTGTATGAACGATGACCTGGCCCGCCTGCGCGAGATGCGCGAGAAGGCCGTCGTCGGCGGTGGAGAGAAGCGCATCGCCGAGCAGCACAAGCGCGGGAAGATGACCGCCCGCGAACGGCTGGCCGCGCTGCTGGACGAGGGATCCTTCCAGGAGATCGGCGCGCTCGCCACCCACAACTGCTCCGACTTCGGCATGGCCGCGCAGCGCTACCCGGGCGACGGCGTGGTCGCCGGCTTCGGCAAGATCAACGGGCGCCGCGTGGCGATCTTCGCCCACGACTTCACCGTGCTGGGCGGCTCGCTCTCCGTGGTGCAGTCGCAGAAGATCTGCCGTGTCCACGATCTCGCGATGGAGAGCGGCATCCCCCTGATCGGGCTGAACGACTCGGGCGGGGCCCGGATCCAGGAGGGGGTTCGAAGCCTGGCCGCCTACGGCGAGATGTTCACGCGCAACGTGCTCGCCTCGGGCGTCATCCCGCAGATCTCGGTGATCCTGGGGCCGTGCGCCGGCGGCGCCGTGTACTCGCCGGCCCTCACCGACTTCGTCATCATGGCCGAGGGCACCAGCTTCATGTTCATCACCGGCCCCGAGGTCATCAAGGCGGTCACCGGGGAGCAGGTGAGCGCGGTCGATCTCGGCGGGCCCGCCGTGCACAACAGTCGCAGCGGCGTGGCGCACCTGCTGGCCGCAAGCGAGGCGCAGGCGCTCGAACTGGTGAAGCTGCTGCTGTCGTACCTGCCGCAGAACAACACCGAGGATCCCCCGCAGGTGGTGCCGCACGACGTGGCCGACCGGATGGACGACCGCCTCAACGAGATCGTGCCGGCCCGCGAGAACGAGCCGTACGACATGCACGAGGTGATCGAGGCGGTGTTCGATCACGACAGCTTCCTGGAGATCCACCCGTACTTCGCCCGGAACGCCATCGTGGGGTTCGCCCGCCTCGACGGCCACTCGGTCGGCATCGTCGCGAACCAGCCGGCGCACCTGGCCGGCGCCCTCGACATCGACTCGAGCGACAAGATCGCCCGGTTCGTGAGCACGTGCGACGCCTTCAACATCCCGCTCGTGACCTTCGTGGACACGCCCGGCTACCTGCCCGGCGTGGACCAGGAGCACTACGGGATCATCCGGCACGGCTCGAAGGTGATCTACGCCTTCTGCCAGGCCACGGTCCCGAAGATCACGATCGTCACCCGCAAGGCCATGGGCGGGGCGTACGTGGCGATGTGCTCGAAGCAGATGCGCAGCGACCTGGCCTTCGCCTGGCCGAGCGCCCAGATTGCCGTGATGGGGGCGGTGGGCGCGGTGCGCGTGCTGCGGCGCAAGGAGCTGGCAGCGGCCGGCGACCCCGAAGCCCTGGAGGGGCAGTTCGTGGCGGAGTACCACGAGCGCTTCATGAACCCGTACATGGCCGCCGACACGGGGCAGATCGACGAGGTCATCGAGCCGCGCGAGACGCGCCCCCGCCTGGTGCGCGCGCTCGAGGTGCTGCGCACCAAGGTGCAGCAGAACCCGCCGAAGAAGCACGGGATCATCCCGATGTAGGGCCCGAGGCTGCGGCCCCGGGGAAAGCAGGGAGGGAACTTGATCGCACTCTGGATCGGCCTGGAGCTGACGCTCTATGGCATGGGACTGGTGTTCCTGCTGCTCGCCGTGCTGTGGGGATTGATCGCCCTCGTCACGCGGTTCGAGCCGGAGCCCCGCAGGGTTGCCGGCGCGTGGGACGCCGCCGTCGCGGCCACGGCGACGGCTCAGGCCAGCGTCCAGGCTGCCGACGCCGGTGCCCTGGATCCGGAGCTCCTGGCGGCCATCCTCATCGCCTGCCGCGCCCACCGCATGTCGCGACGGAAGCAGGCGGCGCCGGAGATGCGGACGCACCAGCCGGGCACGCTGCCGAGCCGGTGGGTGGCGACGGGACGGACGCGGCAGAACCGGAGCTGGGCTCCCGGGGGCAGGTTCGCATGAGGCGCTACAGGATCGAGGTCGGGGGGCGCACGCACGTGATCGACGTGCAGCAGGTGAGCGCCACGCAGTTCCAGGTGACGGTCGAGGGGCGGCAGATCGACGTCCGGCTGTCGGCGGCCGAGGCGATCACCGAGGGGGCGGTGTCGCCCGAGATCGTGCCAGCGGCAGCCGCTGCCCGCCCGGCCAGGCGCGACGCTCCTTCCGCCGCGCAGTTCAAGCCGCCCGCGGCCGAGACGCTCCCCCCGCTGGTGCCCGCGGCGCCGCCGGCGCTGCCGCACCCGGATCGCTCGGCCGGGCCGGTGGTGAAGGCGCCGATGCCGGGGACGATCACCGCGGTCGAGGTGCACGAGGGTGACCGGGTGACGACGGGCCAGGTCGTGCTGCGCCTCGAGGCGATGAAGATGGTGAACGCGATCAAGGCGCCGCGTGACGGCGTCGTCGCCGCGATCCACGTCCGGCCGGGCGAGAGCGTCGGCTACGGCCACCCGCTGCTGACCTTCGCGGAGGTGTGAGGGTGGGATCCGACGCGCTCGGCCTGCTGATGGCAGGCCTCTCGAACCTGACGCCCGGCGCGGCCGTGATGATCGCGGTCGGCGGGCTGCTCATCTACCTGGCAATCGCGAAGGAATACGAGCCGGTGCTGCTGCTGCCGATCGGCGCCGGCGCCATCCTCGCCAACCTGCCGCTGTCGCCGCTGGTCGGTCCCGACGGCCTGCTGAGCATCCTCTATCGCGTGGGCGTCGGCAACGAGATGTTCCCGCTGCTGATCTTCATCGGCATCGGTGCCATGACCGACTTCGGCCCGCTGCTGGAGAACCCGCGCCTGATGCTGCTCGGCGCGGCCGGCCAGTTCGGGATCTTCGGCACGCTGATGCTGGCGCTCGCCCTGGGGTTCACGCTGAACCAGGCGGCCTCGATCGGGATCATCGGGGCGATCGACGGGCCGACCTCGATCTACGTCAGCAGCCGCCTCGCCCCCGAGCTGCTCGGGCCGATCACCGTCTGCGCCTATAGCTACATGTCGCTCGTGCCGCTGATCCAGCCGCCGATCATGCGCTGGCTGACGAGCCGCCGCGAGCGCGCCATCCGGATGCCCTACACCCAGCGCGAGATTGGCAAGCGCACGCGGGTCCTCTTCCCGATCGTCGTCACGATCGTCGTGGGGAGCCTCGTCCCGATGGCCACGCCGCTCATCGGCATGCTGATGCTGGGGAACCTGATGAAGGAGTCGGGCGTCGTCGAGCGCCTGACGGGCGCGTCCTCGAAGGAGATCGCCAACGTCGTGACGCTCTTCCTCGGCCTGGCCGTCGGATCGACGATGAGGGCCGAGGCGTTCCTGACCGTCTCGACGCTGAAGATCCTGGGCCTCGGCATCCTGGCCTTCGCCCTCGACACCGCCGCCGGCCTGGTCTTCGCCAAGGGGCTGAACCTGTTCAGCCGCGGCCGCTTCAACCCGCTGCTCGGCGCCGCCGGCATCAGCGCCTTCCCGATGGCCGCGCGCGTGGTGAACCGCGTCGGCCTCGAGGAGGACTTCGACAACTTCCTGCTGATGCACGCGATGGGCGCGAACACCGCCGGGCAGGTCGCCAGCGTGGTGGCGGGCGGGGTGCTGCTCGCGCTGCTCGGTGCGTCCTAGCCCCCGCCCGCGCGGACTCACCTGACGGTGGTCTGGGCTCTGCTCTCGCGGAAGACCGGGTCGCTGGCCTCGCCCTCGCGCGTCATCCGGGCCACGATCCCGGACAGCAGCATGAGTCCGATGAGGTTCGGCAGCGCCATGAACGCGTTGGCGATGTCGCCGACGAAGAACACGACCTCGATCGACACGACCGCGCCGATGAAGGTCAGCGCGATGAAGACCAGCCGGTAGGGCAGCGTAATACCGACGCCGAACAGGTACTTCAGGCATTGCTCCCCGTAGTAGGACCAGCCGATCAGCGTCGAGTAGCCGAACAGGGCGGACGACAGCGCGACGACCAGGCCGCCCACGACCGGGATGGAGCCCGAGAAAGCGCCGGCGGTCATGGCCGAGCCGGCCAGGCCCGATGTCCACATCCCCGTGGACATCAGGATCAGGCCCGTGAAGGTGCAGACCACGATCGTGTCGATGAACACCTCCATGACGCCGACCAGGCCCTGCGCGATCGGGCTCGGCGCCTGGGCGGCGGCATGGGCAATCGGGGCGCTGCCGAGGCCGGCCTCGTTCGAGAGGATGCCGCGCCGGGCGCCGAACTGGATGCCCTGCATCAGGGTGGCGCCCAGGAAGCCGCCGGTGGCGGCCGTCGGCGTGAAGGCGTTCTCGAAGATCAGCCAGAACGCCCCGGGCAGGCGCGTCACGTTCATGGCCAGCACGACGAGGCCGAAGCCCAGGTAGAGGACGATCATGGCCGGCACGAGACGCTCGGTGACCGAGGCGATCCGCTTGAGGCCGCCGAGGATGACGAGGGCCGTGAGCACCGTGATGACGACGCCGGTCACCCACATCGGCACGCCGAACTCGCTGTGCATGGCGAGCGACATCTGGTTGCTCTGCATCATGTTGCCGGTGCCGAAGAGGGCGGCAAAACCGCCGCAGACGGCGAAGAAGGCCGCCAGCCCCCGCGCGAACCCGGTGTCGTTCAGGCCGTAGCGGATGTAGTACATCGGGCCGCCGGCAATCGACCCGTCGGGGTGCTTCTGGCGGTAGCGGACGCCGAGCATCGCCTCGCTGTACTTGGTGGCCATGCCGAGGAAGCCGCAGACCCACATCCAGAAGATGGCGCCCGGCCCGCCCCACATCAAGGCGGTGGCCACGCCGGCGATGTTGCCGTTGCCCACTGTGGCCGCCAACGCGGTCGAGAGGGCGGCGAATGGCGTGACGTCTCCCTCGCGCCCGGCGCCCTGCCGGGCCTGGCGCCCGAGCGAGACGCGCAGCGCGGTGCCGAGGCGGCGGAACTGCAGGAAGCCGATGCGGATCGACAGCAGCAGCCCCACGCCGAAGAGCACGGGCACCATGACCGTCCAGATCTCCTCGGCCCGCGCAGACAGCCATAGCGCCAGTTGATCGACGAACGATTCCATCAGCACACCTCTGGTTTGGAAAGGGGTCGGCCGGGGGGTGCCGCGTATCCGCGTATACTACCTTGTGCCCTCCAAGTGACGCGAGATAATCCGGTTCCTCCATGAGTGCGTACGCGTCAGCGATCCCCTACAGGCGGCTCGGCCGCCTCTTTGTCGTCGCCGCCCTGGTTTTGCTGGTTCTCGGCCTGGTGAGCCGGACGCCGTTCTTTGCCGGCCGCGGAGAGGCTCCCGCGGCCCATGAGGAGGCGATCGGCGGCGGAGGGGAGGCTCGGCCAGGAGTCCACCAGGACGAAGGGTTCGTCCCGCATCCGGGCTGGGTGGTCCCGTTCGCCGCGATTCTCCTGGTCGTGGCCATCTTCCCGCTGGTGCCCGGGCTGAATGCCTTCTGGGAGAGCAACCGGAACAAGCTCCTCGTGTCCGCCGCGGCGGGCGTCCCGGTCGTGCTCTACCTCTGGCAGCACGACCCCGCCCACGTGCTCCACACCGGGCTCGAGTACTTCCAGTTTCTCGCGCTGCTGACCGCGCTCTTCATCGTCGCGGGCGGCGTGCACCTGGCCGGCAACCTCGAGGCGACGCCCCGCGTCAACACAACCTTTCTCGCCATCGGGTACGTGCTCGCCAGCGTCGCCGGGACGACCGGGGCCGCGATGGTGCTGATCTACCCTCTGCTTCGGACCAACAGCGAGCGGCAGTTCAAGGCCCACACCGTCATCTTCTTCATCTTCCTGGTCTGCAACATCGGGGGGCTGTTGACGCCGATTGGCGACCCGCCGCTGTTCCTCGGCTACCTGCGCGGCATCGGGTTCTTCTGGTTCATGAAGCTCCTGCCGCTCTGGCTTTTCCTGGGCGTGCTGCTGCTGACTCTCTACTACGCCCTCGACCGCCGCTATTACGCCAGAGAGATGCCCGAGTCGCTGAGGCTCGACGCCAAGCACGAGGAGCGCGTCACGGTCATCGGGGGGATCAACCTCGCGCTGCTGGCCGTGGTGGTAGGCTCGGTGGCGGCATCGGTGGCGACTCCCTACCGCGAGGCCATCATGGCCGCCGCGGCCGGCAGCTCGCTGCTGTACGCGCACCGCTCGCCGAGGGCTCGCCGGGCCCGCGAGCGCAACCACTTCAACTTCCACGCGATCCTCGAGGTGGCCGCCGTCTTCGCGGGGATCTTCGCGGCGATGATGCCGGCGCTCATCCTCCTCCGCAGCCGCGGCGCTGCGCTCGGCGTGGATCAGCCGTTCGAGTTCTTCTTCGCGACGGGGCTGTTCTCGTCGTTCCTCGACAACGCTCCGACCTTCCTGGTGTTCCTCGAACTGGCGCTGGGCGTGACGGGGCTGCCCGAGGCGGCCGCGCTGCAGGGCGGCGGGGCGGCCGCGATCCTCGGCGCGATCAGCGCCGGGGCCGTCCTGATGGGCGCCAACAGCTACATCGGCAACGCCCCGAACTTCATGGTGCGCAGCATCGCCGAGCAGCGGCGGGTGAGGATGCCATCGTTCTTCGGCTACATGGGGTGGGCGGGGCTGATCCTGCTGCCGGCCTTCACGTTGGCCGCCATCGTCTTCTTCGAGTGGCTGTCGTTCCCGTTGTACTAGACCGCAAGCCGCAGACGGCAGTCAGCAGACAGCGCCACCTGCTGTGTGCTAGTCGGCGAACAACCCGATCAGCAGGTTCGCGAACACGACCAGGATCGAGATCGGCGCGACGTAGCGAATCAGGAAGGCCCAGACGGGCGCCAGGCGGAAGGTGTGGCCGCCGGTGCGGAGTTCGGCCAGCGCCCTGGGTACGCCCCACACCCAGGCCAGGAACACCGCGATGAAGAAGCATCCGACCGACAGCGAGACGTCGCCGAACAGCGTGCTGACCACGGTGAAGAAGTCGGTGTGCAGCCCGGGCAGGCTGGTGAAGAAGGCGCTGGCCCCAAAGGCCAGGCCCGCGGGGATGCCGAGCACGAAGGCCACTCCCGAGACGAACAGCGTCGCGGCCCGGCGCGACCAGCCTCGCTCGTCCACGAAGTACGCCACCGGGACCTCGAGGATCGACACCGTGGAGGTGAGCACGGCGATGATCACCAGCACGTAGAAGCCGACGCCGAACAGGTACCCGCCCGGCATCATCGCGAAGATCGACGGCAGCACCACGAAGATCAGGCGTGGCCCCTCGGTGAAGCTCTGCCCCATGGCCGAGACGGCCGGCAGCACCGCGAACCCGGCGACGATCGAGACCAGGATCTCGAAGAAGGTGATCCACATCGCGGAGGCCGGGATGTCCTCGCGCTTGGCCAGGTAGCTGCCGTAGGTCAGCATGGTCCCCATGCCGATGCTCAGCGAGAAGAGCGCCTGGCCCATGGCCGCGAGCAGCATCCGCGGGTTCACCTTCGAGAAGTCGGGTCGGAGGTAGAACTCCAGGCCGGCCCCGGCGCCGGGCAGCGTCACCGACCGGATCGCGAGCAGGATCAGCAGCACGAAGAGGACGGGCATCAACCACTTCGACAGCCGCTCGATTCCCTCCTTGACGCCCCGCAGCACGATGCCGGCCGTGGCGGCGATGATGAGGAAGTGCAGGAACAGCACCGTGGGCGCGTGGCTCACGTAGGCGGCGAAGAACCGGCCCACCTCGTCGGCCGTGTGTGCCGTGTTGAAGGTGCCTCGAACCGCCTCCCACAGGTAGCCGAGCACCCAGCCCGCGATCACGCTGTACCAAGAAAAGATCATGAAGCCGCTGAGCACGCACAGTGCGCCCACGGCCTTCCACAGCCGCCCCCCGTGCAGCAGTTGGAAGGTGCCCACCGGGTTCCGCTCGGTATGCCGCCCGAGCGTGATCTCGGCAATCATCACCGGCACGCCGATCAGGAAGCAGCAGGCGAGGAACACCAGGACGAAGACGGCGCCTCCGTTGGCGCCCGTCATGTAGGGGAAGCGCCAGACCGCGCCAAGCCCGATCGCCGAACCCGCCCCCGCGAGGATGAACCCGATCCTGGAGCTGAAACCTCCCCGGCTCGCCATGCGCCTCCCTCGAGAAGAAGGTGAGAAGGTGGGGAAGGGGACAGCCTCACCTTTCGCCGCGGCATACTACCACGCGTCGATCGGTTATGCTCTGAGCGTATGCCTGCCAACGTGCTCGATGGCGCCGAAGTCGCCCGACAGACCAGGAACGAGTTGCGCGCAAGGGTCGAAGCGTTCACCGCCTCGCGGAAGCGGCCGCCGGGGCTTGGGATCGTGCTCGTCGGTCACGACCCGGGCTCCGAGGTCTACGTCCGCAACAAGCTGAAGTCGGCGGGGGAGACGGGCCTCCGCGCCGACCTGCACCGCCTGCCCGAGGACGCTTCGCTCGTCGAGGTCGTCGCGGCTGTCCGTGAGCTCAACGCGAGCGGCGTGCACGACGGCATCCTCGTGCAGTCACCGCTGCCCGCCGCGCTCGGACCGGAGGCCGAGCAGGTGGTGTTCGACGAGGTCGATCCCGCCAAGGACGTGGACGGGTTCCACCCGGTCAACGTGGGGCGCCTCGTGCAGGGGCGGCCGTTCCTGGTGCCCTGCACGCCGCTGGGCATCCTGGAGCTCCTCGACCGCACCGGGACGCCAATCAAGGGGCGCCACGCCGTGGTGATCGGCCGCAGCGACATCGTCGGCAAGCCTGTGGCCCTGCTGCTGCTGCACCGCCACGCCACCGTCACGATCTGCCACTCGCGGACGGTCGATCTCCCGAAGGTGGCGGCGACGGCCGACATCCTGGTCGTCGCCATCGGGCGCGCCGGGTTCGTCACCCGCGACTTCGTGAAGCCCGGGGCGACGGTGATCGACGTCGGCATGAACCGGGTGGACGACCGGGAGCAGGCGCGGAAGTTGTTCCCCGAGGGGCATCCCCGCCTGGCCGCCTTCGACCGGCGGGGATCGGTGCTGGTCGGCGACGTTCACCCCGAGGTGTGGGAGGTGGCCGGCGCCCTGACCCCGGTGCCGGGCGGCGTCGGCCCGCTCACGATCGCGCTCCTGCTGTCGAACACGTTGAAGGCGGCTGAAGCCCGGTCCTGACGGCGGCGCGGCCATTGCGCGGCAATCCCGGCGGCATCCATGCGACGCATCGCCCTCACCGGCGGAATCGCAACCGGCAAGAGCTACGTCCGGAGGCGACTCGAGGCGCTCGGCCTTCCCGCCATCGACGCCGACGCGGTCGTCCACGAGCTGCTCGGCCCCGGGCCGGCCGCCTTGCGCATCGCCGGGCGCTTCGGCAAGGCGTTTCTCGACGCGGCCGGCGGGATCGATCGCCGCGCACTCGGTCGCCTGGTCTTCAGCGACCCATCGGCCCGGGCTGACCTCGAGGCGATCCTGCACCCGCTCGTCTACGAGCGGATCGCGCAGTGGATGGCCGGGCTCGAGGTGGCCGGGGTCGGCGCGGCGCTCGCCGACATCCCCCTGCTCTTCGAGACCGGGCACGAGGGCGACTTCGACGTGGTGGTGGTGGCGGCGTGCGACCCCGAGGCGCAGGTGCGGCGGGTGATGGCGCGCGACAGGCTGGACGAGCGTGCGGCCCGCGCCAGGCTCGCGGCACAGTGGCCGATCGCGCGCAAGGCCGCGGCGGCCGACCACGTGATACAGACCGATGGCACGTTCGAGGAGACCGACCGGCAGGTGGACGCCCTCTATCGGCTGCTCGTCTGACGCGGGGTCCCGTCAGCCTTCTGCCTGCTCGGCGTCCTTGGCGGGCTCCATCCGCTCTTCGAGGAAGCTGTTCCACTCGTGGCAGTGCGGACACTGCCACAGCAGTTCCGTGCTGCGGTAGCGGCAGCGCACGCACACGTGCGGGTCGGCGTAGAAGACCGACTGCCCGGTCACCTCGACGTACCGGCCCACCAGCGACGGCTCGAGCCCGAGCTGTCGAAGGACCTGCCAAATCGTCTGGTGCAGGCTCAGGTTGTGGGGGTTGTGCACCACGGCCTCGAGCAACAGCTCGAGTGCCTCGGCGGCTCTTCCGTTGGTCGCGAGGTGCTGGGCGAGGGCGCGGCGCGCGCGCCAGTCCTGCGCGTTGGCCGCAATCAGCCGGCGGCACTGCTCGGCGAACCGCTGCGGCGTGCCGAGCGCGGCGTACGCCGGCTCGAGGCGGTCGAGGGCGAGGTAGGCGCGGTCGGGTGCGACCTCGAGCAGGCGTTCCCAGATCTCCACGGCCTCCGTCAACTGTCCCTGCCGGTGGTGCACGTCGCCCAGGTGCAGGTAGGCGGGCACGGTGCGCGGGTCGTGGTCGATTGCCGCCCGAAACCGCGCGGCCGCCTCCCTCAAGTCGTCGCGCTTCACCGCCTCCATGCCCAGCTCGTTCTCGAGAAACGCGAGGATCTGGGCGTGCGGCGTCTCGGGCTCGGGTCCCTTCGGCCCGGCGAGGCGGCGCCGTACCTGGTAGGCCTCCTGCCACTGATGCTGCTCCTCGTAGAGCTTCTCGAGGTTGGCGAGCGCGTACTCGTTGTCCGGGTCGAGGCGGAGCACCTCGTTGAACGCCTCGTGCGCCCGGTCCACGAAGCCGCCGCGCTTGAAGTCGAGGCCGAGGCAGAGCAGGGCGTAGGCGTGCTCGAGCCGCGTCAGCTTCGGA
>JARKSS010000043.1 GCA_029974175.1 Vicinamibacterales bacterium | reverse complement strand
CAGCCAGACACCTTTTGGCCGAGCCGGGCAGCCTCGCAAGCGGGAGTCGTCAGGGAGTCCGGCCGGCTGATGCCGGCCGGCGACCTTCGCCCGCGCGTCGAGGTGCCCGGCCGGACAAAACGGTGTCGCTGCCCCGACAGGACCCGGATCCCGATCGCGGTTGCGGGCCAGTGAGAGCGGCGGGCAGCGAGTTCGGCTCGGGAGCCCCGGCCGCGGAACCCGCTCGGGTCCCCGTCCCACTGCCCGCCGCGCCTCCCGCCGTCCTCCGCCATAATGGAGCGATGAAGTTCCTCCGTGCCCTTGCCCTGGCCATCCTCGTCAGCGTCACCCTTTCGTTCCAGGCGCCGAGCGCCCTGACGCAGCAGGGCGCGCCGCCGCAGGGTCAGCAGCCGCCCGAAACTCAGAAGCCACCGGAAGGCCAGAAGCCGCCGGAAGGGCAGAAGGGCAAGCGCGGGAAGAAGCCGCCCGAGCTGAAGATCCCGCCGCTCAGCGAGGCGCAGCGCAAGCTCCTCCCCGACACGAAGCCCGGCAAGATCTTCGGCGAGTGGCTCGCCATCTGCGGCCGTCCGAACGTGGACCTGATGGCCAAGTGGATGCAGGACCACCTGCGCAAGCCGTTCCTCGAGGGGACCGACGCGCGCGCGCTCGGCCGCGCCGACGCCACCGACTGCTACTACGCCGGCGGCTACGAGATCAAAGAGGTCGTCGACAGCCAGCCCGAACGCCTGGTGGTGAGGGCGTTCGCGCCGAGGCTCGAGGCCTGGTTCCGCCTCTCCATCGGCGTCAATGACGAGGGCAGCGGGCCCGTACAGGTGTCGCCGGCCGCGCCGCCCGAGTCGGCCCTCCCGAAAGACCCGAAGCAGCTCACCGACGCCGCGCTGCAGAAGGACCTCGCGCGCGCGGTCCAGCGCTTCTACGCGGCCGACGCCTTCAGCGGCATCGCGATGGCCGCCCGCGACGGGAAGCCGTTCCTTACCGAGACCGCCGGGTTCGCCGACCGCACCCGCGAGCGCCGCTTCACGCCGTCCACCCAGTTCACCATCGGCTCGCTGGGCAAGATGTTCACCGCCACCGCGTTCGCGCAGCTCGTGGACCAGGGCAAGGCGTCGTTCGACGACACGGTGGGGAAGTTCTTCCCCGAGTACGCGAATGCGACCGTGCGCGACAAGGTGACCGTTGCGATGCTGCTCACGCACACCTCGGGGATGGGCGACTTCCTCGGCAAGCGCACGCCCGAGATGATGGCGAACGGCGTCAAGCGCGCCGCCGAGTTCATGCCGCTCTACGAGAAGGACGAGCCCGACTTCGAGCCGGGCACGCGCTCGCGCTACAGCAACGCCGGCTTCGCGCTGATTGGCGCGATCGTCGAGAAGGTGTCGGGCGAGGATTACCCCGCCTACCTGCGGCGGCACATCTTCGAGCCGGCCGGGATGGCCAACAGCGACGCGAACAACGTCCCGCGGCAAATCAGCGCCCGCCCCACCTCGCTCGTGATCCCCTACACCAAGCAGAGCGAGAGCGGGCCGCTTCTCGGCTGGGTGGCCGCCGAGCGCGACATCGGCAGCCCCGCGGGGGGCGCCATCTCCACCGCGGAGGACCTGATCAAGTTCGCCGAGGCGCTGCGCGGCGGGACGCTCGTGAAGCCCGAGACGTTCGAGAGGATGGCGCAGCCGCACCAGAAGACGGGGTCGGGCGGCTACGGCTACGCGATGAGCGTCGCCGACGTCTACGGCCGCACGGTCGTCGGCCACGCCGGCGGCTTCCCCGGCGTCAGCACCGAGCTCTACATCGTGCTGGGCACGCCGTACACGGCGGTCGTCCTCTCGAACCAGGACCCGCCCGCCGCGGACACGATCGGCGAGCGCCTCAGGGCGCTGCTGGTGAAGAGGGCGAAGGCCGACGGAGGGGGAGAGGGGAGGGAATAGGCGGGCCCGCGGTGCATCCGCCCTCGCCCGGTCCGGCCCACCGCCCACGCGGGGCCGTACCGAAGATGTGAAGAGTCTTCACGCTTTCGGTACGGCCCCCTTTCCGTGAGCTTCGTGAACAAATGTCGGTGCATACCCCGACTTCCGCGAGGCCGCCTCGTCGGGCCGCAGCATCGTCCTTCCCGCAAGTCGTTCAGCAGACGAAGCTTCCGACAAGCGTTGCGCTCCCGCCACAGCTCATCGGTATTGGATCCGTAGTTGCTTCTCCCGGGGAACCCCTTGCGCCCGGTTGGCAACTTCGCCGGATCCGCGGTACCCCTTCCCCTCCTGCCAGCCGCACGCACCGGCCCCGGAAAGGAGCATCCTCCCATGAGGCGCTGGCTCTGGGCCGTCCCGCTGCTCGCGCTGGCCGCCGCCCCGGTACAGGCCGTTCCCATCACCTGGACGCTCGAGAACGTCACCCTGGACGACGGCGCGGTGGCGTCGGGGTGGTTCGTCCACGACCGCGACCTGGACGAGAACCCGGTCACCGACTGGTTCCTTGCGGTGACCGGGGGTGACGTCGGCGTCTTCCCGCCGTTCGAGTGGTCGAACGACGGCGATTGGCACGACGCGGCGAACGTGGAACCGGGATCCCTGGGGTGGCTGATCAACTTCGGCGGACTACCGGAGTACGGCTACGGCGGCGCCCCTCGGCAGATCCGGCTGGTCTTCCACGGGGAATTGCCGGGCGCCTACGACACGGTCGTCCCGCTCGTGCTCGGCGGTCTCGCCGCCGAGTGTTACGCCTGCGTCCCGTACCGAATGATCACAGGGGGCCAGGTGAGATCGGGGCCGCCGCCGGGGCCCTCGCCCGTCCCCGAGCCGTCCGCGCTGCTCCTGCTCGGCGCCGGCCTTGCCGGCCTTGCCGCCTGGCGCACACGGCGTTCGTAGCGAAACCCTCGGCTCACCCGCCGATCGAGGGCCATCCCCGGCCGGATGGCCCTCCGTCTGTACCGCGCCGGGCTCCGCCGTGGGCGAGCAGCGCCTACAGGTGGAGCCGCGGGGCATTAAAACCGGAAAACGGGTTGC
>JARKSS010000028.1 GCA_029974175.1 Vicinamibacterales bacterium | reverse complement strand
GGAGCTGCCGGCGCGTGCAGCGTGAAGGCCGAGGGCATGAAGAACCTGCCCGCCAACCCGAGGCCACCTTCCACGTAGAGCGTCGAGCGTCCGTACAGCCAGGCACAAGGGCGCGTCGCGCCGTGCTCGGTGATCGTCGCGCCGAGCGTGTACACGCCGGGCTGGAGGCCGAGCGCGCCAATCTCGAACTCGGCCCAGCCATCCCCGGGCGCGAGGCTGCTCCTCTCCCCTCCCGCACACTGGCACTGCAGCGTGTTATCCTCGAAGGAGTAGAAGGACAGCTCGAATCGCGGCGCGGGCAGCTCGCGCACCGTGGCGTAGGGGATCCGGATGCGGATCGGCTTGCCCGTGGTGGCGCGATGCGTCACCCTGCCCCCCTCGTCCAGGATCTCGACGGCCGCGATCGTCACCTCAGGGGAAGGCGGCGCCTCGGCCTCCTCGATCGGCAATCCCTCGACCGTCCGCTGGTAGACCCCCACGACGTCACGGGCCGCGCCGATGCGGCGCACGCGCCCGCGGTCGAGCAGGAGCGCCCGGCCACACAGCCGCTCGATGGCTGCCAGGTCGTGCGAGATGACCACCACCGTGGCCCCTTCCCGCTTCAGCTCGGCGATCCGCGAGAAGCATCGGGCCTGGAACGCCGCGTCGCCGACCGCGAGAACCTCGTCCACGAGCAGGATGTCCATCTCGAGGTGCGCTGCGATGGCGAACCCGAGACGGACGTACATGCCGGAGGAGTACCACTTGACCGGCACGTCGATGAACTCGCGAACGCCGGCGAACTCGACGATCTGCTCGAGCTTGGCCGCCACCTCGCGACGCCGCATGCCGAGGATCGCGCCGTTCAGGTACACGTTCTCGCGCCCGGTCAGTTCGGGGTGGAAGCCCGATCCGAGCTCGATCAGCGCCACCAGCCGTCCGAGAATCCGCACCTCGCCTTCGGTCGGCGCCGTGACGCGCGAGAGGATCTTGAGCAGCGTGCTCTTGCCCGCACCGTTCCGGCCGATGATGCCGAAGGTCTCGCCACGGGCGACCTCGAACGACACGTCGCGCAGCGCCCAGAAATCGTGAGACGAGGTGCCCAGAACGGCGCGGGCCCGGCCGCGCCAGCCGCCCGGGGCGCGCCGCTCGTCGGTGATGCGATATCGCTTCGACAGGTGCGAGACGACGAGGTCGGCCATCGTCACATCCGGTCGGCGAGCGTGGCGTCCACCCGCTTGAAGAAGAGGTAGGAACCGGGCAGCAGCAGCGCGACGATGGCCGCCGAGGTCGCGAGCAGGCCCCAGTCGGGCGCCTGGCCCTGCACGGTGACCCGCCGGAACCCGTCGATCAGCCCAGCCATCGGGTTGAGCGAGTAGAGGCGCTTGAACCGGTCGGGAACCTGGTCGAAGGGATAGATGACCGGGCTCAGGAACAGCCAGGCCTGAAGGAGGAGCGGGATGGCGAGACCCATGTCACGGAAGCGGACCTGGATCGCGGCCGCCAGCAGCCCAATCGCCAGCGCCAGGAGTGAGATGAGCCCGACAATCGGCAAGGCCACCCACGCGACCGGCGCGAGCGCCACGCCGTGCCAGGCCATCAGCCCGAAGAGAACGATCGAAGCAACCGCGAGGTCGAAGACAGCGGCCGTGACGTAGGAAACCGGCAGCAATTCGCGCGGAAACCAGACCTTCGTCACCAGGTTCGCGTGGCCGACCAGGCTGCCGGTCGCGTTTCCGACTGAGGTCGAGAAGAAGATCCAGGGGAGGAGCGCCGCGTAGACGAACAGGGTGTAGGGCAGCCCGCCGCTCGACATGCGGGACGCGACGAGGCCGTAGACCATCGTGAAGATGAGCATCAGCAGCAGCGGCTGCAGGACGGCCCAGAGCAGGCCGAGCACCGACTGTTTGTACCGGACGTGAACCCTGTGCGCCGTCAGCACGTAGAGCAGTTCCGCGTACCGGGGCAGGGACCGCAGGTGGTGGACCAGGCCCGATCCGAGACGACCGGGTGGCCTGATCACGAGCAGTTCACGGGGCCGCGACATGGCGGCCGTCGGCGCGGGCATCTTGGGTCGGCGGTCTATTCGCTGCTGCAACTTCGGAGCCAGCGGACGTGCCGGCCGGTCGGCCCGGTTCTTTGTTGAGTCCCTCGTCTTCGAACTGATCCATAATGCAGGCTTCCGGCTTGCAAGGCGACTCGGCGGGACTGGCGGGAGAGCCGCGCTTCCCCGCCGCTCAGCAAAGGAGGACCGACGTGTGGCTCATCGGCTGGATCTTCTTCGGGCTGGTCGTCGGGGTGATTGCGAAGCTCTTGATGCCAGGGCGTGATCCGGGCGGCTTCTTCATCACCATCGTGATCGGTATCGTCGGTGCGCTGCTGGCCGGGTTCATCGGCCGGGCCATCGGCTGGTACGACACCAACGAGGGGGCCGGCTACATCGCGTCGATCCTGGGCGCGATCATCCTCCTGGCTCTCTACCGCATGGTGACCGGCCGCAAGCACGTCGCCTGAGACGGCAGTCGCCCCGGGGGCGGCCGACGCGTTTCAGCCGCCCTGCGCTCAGGCCCGGGGCCGGCGGCCCCTGACGCCGGCCCGGGCCAGTATTGCTCCCAAGCCACCAAGGACCAGCAGCAAGGACCCGGGCTCTGGAATCGGCGTCAGGTGTGGGCTGTCCCGCGCCAGCCGGATCTGCCCGGGATCGAGGCGGCTGAGCGGGCCGAAGGGATCGACGTCCGAGAGACTGACCGGCACGATCCGCGTTTCGCCGAACGCCATGAGGTTGAATGGGTCGGATACGTGGCCGAGGCCAAGGTTGTGCCCCAGCTCGTGCGCGATGATGTCGGTCCGCCGGTCCCGGAGCGCGCTGGCCGCCACCGCGGCCCCGTTGCCGCCGACGAACGCGCAGCCGTAGACGGCCGGGCCGCACCCGGCAATCTGGTCCACGAACCACACGTTCAGCACACCGGCAACCTGCGGTTGATCCTCGGCCAGGCGAAAGAGCGAGGCATCGAACAGCGC
>JARKSS010000026.1 GCA_029974175.1 Vicinamibacterales bacterium | reverse complement strand
GGCCGCCATCCCGCGTGCCCGGCGTCCGACCTGGGGCGCACTGCCGCCTTCAGAGCCCCCGGCTTGCCCCGGCTCACGGCTTCCTCCTCGACCGCTTCGCGTCCCGGTGAAGGACGAGCGGCTCCCCCTTCAGCATCCGCTTGATGTTCTCCGGCGTGAACGCTCCCGCCTTGTAGGCCGCCTCGAACTTGCTCGCGTCGATGATCGGAACGTTCGCTCGATCGCACTCCTCCTGAGCCGCTTCGCGCGAGCCCGGCGCCGGTTTCTTGGACTTCGCACCTGTCTTTTGATCGCTCATGTTCTCTCCTATCAGCCGAGCCACACAGCCCCACAACACGCACCCACGCCATCAGCACCAGCCGCGCGATTCCCGTGTCGCGCATCGCCCGCGCCACGTCGCGAGGGGCGGGCCGACTGGCAACCATGCCGCCGCCCTCCTTCGCGACAGGATACTTGTTGCCCCACCGATACGCGCCACTCCAGCCCGCCTTGATCAAGTCGCGCCCCGTCTTGCCTTTCGCGCGCCCCGCGAGCCATGCCTCGCCGACGAAACGGAGGAGCGTGCGCGCCCGTTGCTCCTGCGAGTCGTCCGCGAACACCTCCACCAAATCGCGCACCATCACGCGAGGCGGCGGCGGCGGAGGCAAAGCATACCCGCACTCGACCCACAGCCCGCCCCGCGGCACCAGCGCCCGGCACACCCCGCCACGCCCCCACGACAGGCACGCACGGCACTGCACGCACGCGGGGAGCGCCTCGCCGGCCGTCCGGCACGCCTCGCCTTCCAGGGACCAGACGCGCTCGTCATCCGGGAGCCCCACGCGATCGACGATCCCGCCGACCAAGTCGACCATCACGCAGTCCACCTTGCCGATCTCGGGGCAGACGCGCATGCCGCGGCCCCACGCTTGCCGCGCCAAGGGCTCCGAATCGAACGCGCGCGCGCTGATCACAAGCTCGATCTCGGGGATGTCGATCCCTTGTCGGAGGAGGCTCGCACAGACCAGCGCGAACGCCTCGCCCCGAGCGAGCGAGCCCTCGTGGAAGGTGCCGTGTGCGTCCGTCCAACCGAGGAGCCTTTGCCGCTCCGCCTCCTTCGTCTC
>JARKSS010000021.1 GCA_029974175.1 Vicinamibacterales bacterium | reverse complement strand
GGGAGGTTGAGGCGCGAGTCATTCCAGCTCTTTCCCCGATCGTAGGAGATGTCAAAGCCCTGGTCGTAGGCGATGACGAGGTAGTTGCTGTTCTGCTGATCGATCAACATCCCGTGGTGGTCCACGAAGGGCGTCTCGAGCGTATTGAAGGTGCGGCCGCCGTCCGACGAGACGTGGAGGCGCACGCCGAGCGAGTAGACGGTGTTGGCGTCGCTGGGATCCGCGCGCACCTGCCCGAAGACCCAGCCGAACGTCCCCGAGTGGCTCTCCATCAGCGTCTGCTGCTCCGGCGTCAGGCCGCTTACCTGCGTCCAGCTCTCGCCCCGGTCGGTGGAGCGGTACACGGTCGCGCCCTTGACGAAACCGCTCGAGGGGAGCCCGTACGGGTCGTTTTTCTCCTCCTCGGTCGGTTCGCGAGCCAGCTCGTAGTTGTCCACCAACGCGTAGAGCACGTTCGGGCTCGTGAGGCAGACGTCGAGGCCGATGCGGCCCCGCTTGTCGGGCGGCAGCAGCCCCTTGTCGATGGCCCGCCAGGTGCGGCCGCCGTCGGTGGTCTTGTGAATGCCGCTGCCGCGATAGCCGGGACGCGTCCGCGGGTCGTTCCACTTGAGGCGCGTGCGCTGCCAGGTGGCGGCGTAGAGGGTGTCTGGATCCGACGGGTCCATCACGAGGTCGATGGCCCCGGTCTGATCGTCCGCTTTCAGGATGTGGCGCCACGTGTTCCCGCCGTCCACCGTCTGGAACACGCCGCGCTCGGGGTTGGTCGTCCACTCGCGGCCCGAGGCCGCCACCCAGACGATGTCCGGGTTCTTGGGATGGATGACGATGCGGGCGATGGTGCCGGTGTCGGCCAGCCCCTTGTGTGTAAAGGACCGTCCTCCGTCAGCGGACTTGTAGACTCCAATGCCCGACTGTGAGCTGCGATAAATGTTCGCCTCGCCGGTGCCGATCCAGACCACGCTGGGATTCGAGGGCGCCACCGCGACATCGCCGATGGCCGTGGATGCGGCGTTTTCGAGGACGGGCTGCCAGGTGGTGGCCTCGTTCTCGGTCTTCCAGAGGCCGCCCGAGGCGGTGCCGACAAACATCGTGTAACTGCGGCCGCGCGGGGTCAGCACGGCGACGTCGGTGCAGCGGCCGCTGATGTTCTTCGGGCCGAGGAACTGCCACGCGACTGTCTTGAATGGCGACGCCCCGGCCATCGCCTGGTGCTGCTGGAACGCCTTCAGCCGAAAGGCGCCGCTGGTGGCGCCGGGTGCCTGGGGCGCGCGGGCGCCGAGGCCGCCAGGGCCGGCGGAGAGGAGAAACGCCAAGGGAACGAGGACCGACAGCAGGCGTCGCGTGCGCATGCCACCTCCGCTTCGCGGCATCGCGGGCGGCCCTCGACGCCGCCTCGACGCAGCGCGGCGGATTGTAGCACCCGAAGGTGCGGATCTTGCTGGCTCGCGGCGAAGGCCCCCTCAACGACGATCTGGTGTCGGCGTCACGGTCAGCACCCGTGCACGCTGTCACCTTTTCCTACAGGGGGGGCGTCCCCCCAAACCTGCCGAATGTACCAACCGATCCCGGAACGGACGCTGGCGGCCCTGCTCGACTATAGCGGGCGTCTTGCCGCTGCGCTCACCGTCGGCGGTGTGGCGGCCGTCGTCGTGGAGGAGGGCCGTGGCGCGGTTGGAGCGTGCCGTGCCGAGGTGGCGCTCTTCGAACCGCCGGGCTGCGGCTTGCGTGTCGTGGCGTCGAGCGGGGGAGCGACAGAAGCCTGGGTGGAAAGCTCGCAGGCGTCGATGGCCGAGGCTGCCCGCACGAGGATGCCCGTCTATCGGACCGGCGGCCCGGTGTCGGCGTCGCTTCCGTTGGTGGCGGGGGAGCAGGTCATCGGCGCGGCGCGGTTCGTGTTCGCGGACGACAGCGACCTCTCCGAGCGCGATCGGGCCCTGGTGTCGCTCGTCGCCCGCCAGGCCGCCGATGCGCTGCAGCGGGCACGCCTGTACGCGGCCGAGCGCGAGGCGCGCGAGGAGGCCGAGTCGGCCAACCAGATGAAGGACGAGTTCCTGGCGACGCTTTCCCACGAGCTGCGTACGCCGCTCAACGCGATCATGGGGTGGGCGTACATGCTGCGGCACGGATCGCTCGACGAGGCGACCTCCGCGCGGGCGCTCGACGCCATCCTTCGGAACGCGCACGCCCAGAACCAGCTGGTGGCCGACGTCCTCGACGTCTCGCGCATCATCACGGGCCGCCTGCGCCTTCACGTCCGGCAGGTGAACCTGCGCGGTGTCGTGCAGCAGGCGCTCGACGCGGTTGCCCCTGCCGTCACGGCGCGCGGCGTCCACGTGGAGCTGGCCAGCGGGCCGGGCGAGATGGTAATCGCGGGCGACCCCGACCGGTTGCAGCAGGTGGTGTGGAACCTGTTGTCGAACGCCGTGAAGTTCACGCCCGCCGGTGGACGCATCGAGGTCAAGCTCGATCGCGCGGAGTGCGGCGTCGACCTGGTCGTCAGCGACACGGGCGCCGGCATCGCGCCCGAGTTCCTGCCGAGGGTGTTCGATCGGTTCTCGCAGGCCGATGCCTCGACGCGGCGCACGCACGGCGGCCTGGGTTTGGGCCTCTCGATCGTGCGACACCTCGTGGAGTTGCACGGTGGCACCGTCGAGGCTTGGAGCGAGGGGGTCGGGCTGGGCGCGCGCTTCACGGTGCGGCTGCCCACCGGCGTGGCCGCGGGCCCGGCCACCAAGTCCGCGCGTCCGCCGCAGGCGCGAGCGACCCCGTGCGCGGGCGGCGCCAACCTGCACGGCCTGCGGATCCTGGTGGTTGACGACGAGCCCGATGGGCGGGAGGTGGTGGTCTCGATCCTCCGGCAGCACGGCGCGCATGTCATCGAGGCGACCTCGGCGGCCGAAGGCCTCGAACGTCTCGCCGAGACGCTGCCGCACCTGCTAATCGCGGATATCGGGATGCCCGGCATGGACGGGTTCGAGCTGATCCGCCGCGTGCGCGCGCTCCCGCACCCGGCCGGGAAGATTCCCGCGATGGCGCTCACCGCGTACGGAAGGGCCGAGGACCGCGCACGGTGCCTGCTGCTGGGTTTCCAGGTGCACGTGTCCAAGCCCGTCGTCCCCGACGACCTGCTCGGCGCGGTGGACCGCCTCGTCTCCGGCCTTTCCATCCCGCAGTAACGCCGCCACGACTGGTGCAGCCCGTCAGTACCCCGCGTCGCCCGGGTATTTCCAGGTCTTCGGGTCGAGCAACCCGTGCAGCGCGCCGGGCCCGACGATCGTGTTGCCTGGCGGATAGGGAATGGCCCTCGGGCCGCGCTCGATGACGTTGCGGGAAAAGTCGAGGACCCGCGCGTAGTGTTCGAGCGAGTCGATACCGGACGCCTTGCCCTCTCCCTTGATGCCATAGGTGCCCGAGTGCAGGACGTTCCCGACAAAGGTCAACGGCGTCCGGAAGTGCCCGCTGCGGGGCGGCCGGTGGGACGGCACGCGGCGCGGCGGCTCGACGGGTGCCCGCTGCGGATCCTGGACCGCTGGGGGGCGCTCGACCGCCCGGGGGCGCTCTTCCTCCTCGGTGGCCTCCCCCTCGTCGGCCTCGGCAACGCCCGTTCCGTAGAAGTTGAGGAAGGTTCCCCTAATCGTCAGGAACGTGTTGCGGATCACGTGCAGGCCGTCCACTCCGTCGCCCGATTGGATCCCGTTGGTGATACCCACAAACAGGTTGTGCTCGAAGGTGATGTTCGCGGTGCGCCGCGTCTGAGTCCCCGGGTGGATGCCGCGGATGTTCACCACGTACGAGTCAGGCGAGTTCCTGACCACGTTCCGCCGGAACGTGACGTCGCGCGTGACGACCCACGGCGTGACGCCTTCCTGGTTGTCGGCCTTGATCAGGATGGCGCTTCCCGCCTGGCCGTCCTTCCAGTTGTTCTCGAGCAGGCAGTTCTCGACCAGCACCCGCTGACCCACCTTCAGCTCGAAGAGGTTCTTCACCGTGCCGCGCTTCGGCCTTCCCTCGCCGCCCTTCCACTCGAGCGGCTTCTTCAGGTGGGCGTTGCGGATGGTGATGTCGCTGGGGATGACGGCGGGGTCTCGGATGCCGAAGAGCGCGCCGCCCACCATGATGTTTTCGCCGGATGCCTCGAAGTAACCGCCGTCGATCAGGTACGGGCCGGGACCGTTGTTGATCCAGATCGCCTGGCTGTCGCGGCCGTTTTCCCAGAAGCCGGTGGCCCGGCAGTCGAGCAGCTTGATGTCGATGCCGTGCAGGCCGAAGCCGCGATGACCGCCGTGGGGGCCTCCTTCGGCGGTGACCCGCACCAGCGTGACGTCGCGCGGCAGCTCGTCGATCGTGGTGATGCCGTTGGCGGGGACGTTGATCGTGTCGCGGTCGGGCGCGCCGTTGGCGACCACCAGGCCGGTGATGCGAACCCGGCTTCCGAGGAGGGTGAGGGTGGGCCGTTCCCGGTCCTGGGGTGCGAACCGCACGCCGGTCGCCTCGAAGGGCACGTCGTCTG
>JARKSS010000355.1 GCA_029974175.1 Vicinamibacterales bacterium | reverse complement strand
TACCCGCGTCATGTCGTCGTCGGGGCGATGGTGGAAGAAGCGGCCGGCCGCGCAGTTCTCGCGCCCCATCCAGGCAGCCGGCACGCCAGCCGCGACGAACGGAAAGTGGTCGGCGTAGGGAATCAGCTCCGTGGTGACCCTCAAGTACTGGTTGCGAGCCTTCAGCGCCTCCACGAAGACCGGCGCGATGCCTGCGGGCCCGTTGCACGTGAGGATCGTCCAGCCAAGGTGCGAGCCGAGGGTGTCGAAGTTGAACATGAAGCGGGCCCCGCTCACCAGCTCTTCGCGGTGGCGGCGGACGTACGTCGCGCTGCCCACCGACAGCTGCTCCTCCGCCCCGAAGCTGATCAGCCGGAGCGTCCTTCGCCGCGGCACGTCAGCCAGCGCGCCGGCGAGCGCGAGGATGGCCGCGACGCCGGTGGCGTTGTCGTCGGCCCCGACCGAGTCGGCCTGGGTGTCGTGGTGGGCGCCGACGTAGATCACGCCGGCTGAGGGATCGCTGCCGCGCAGCTCGCCGATCACGTTCTGGGACGTGCTCTCGCGCATGCCGCCCTGCACGCGAAGCCGGGCGGCCCCGGCCCCTTCGGCCATCCACGACCAGGCATGCTGGTAGGCGACGCTCACCGTCGGCACGGCGCCGAAGTGGTGCACGTAGGCGGGGAACATCCCGTCGGCCGTGGCGACGTCGGCCGGGTAGCGCACGTCCACGAAGAGGAGGAAGGCCGGTGCGGCCTCCATGAGCCGGCGGTAGTGGTCGGCCGACTCGATGTGCGTCCCGAGGTGGAGGACCGCCTTGCCGCGAAGGTACGACAGGTCCTCGCGCTGGTATCCCGTCGCGGCGTCGATCACGGCGATCGGCGCCTCGACAACCCGGCCGTCCGTCCCGGGCGCATTGCTCAGCAGGGAGCAGGGGAACCTGCGCCACGATCCACCGGAGAGCACTTCCAGCTCCTGCGAGGCCACGACCCGTTCGCGGACAGGGAAATCTTCCACCCAGACCGCCGCCCCGCGCCGTTCGAGTTCGGCGGCAATGTAGGCGGCCGCCCTGCGCTCGGCCGTCGAACCGGCGACCCGGACGCCAACCTCACCCGTCAGCACCTCGAGGTGCCGCCGAATCGTCCCCGCATCAATTCCAACCATCGGCTCGACTCCTCCAGGCCTAGTGTGTGTGGCGTGCGACCCATTCCCTGAACAGCGAGTCCACCGTCGCGTAGCGCGCCCCCTCGCGCGCCAGCACGTCGTCGCGGACGAGGGCGTTGAGGGAGGCCTGCACGGTGGAGGCGCCGCCCAGGCGGTAGCGGGCCCGCGTGTCGGCGGAGAGCAGCTCGCGGCCGTCCTCGAGGACGGCCGCCCGGAGCGCCGCTCGCTGGGCGAGCGTGAGGCGTTGCCAGGCGGTCTCGAAGAGCGCCTCGTGCTCGCCGAGCAGGCGCCGGAGCGTCCGGTGCAGGTCCTCGACGCCGACGGCCTTCGCCCCCTCCGCCCGCGCGTCGTCCCACAGCTCGTGCGCGAGTCGCTGCACGTCGTACGGGAGGTTCCCCGCCAGTTCGACGATTGCGGCTCCGAGGCCGGGCTCGGGCCGGATCCGGGTGGCGCGGAAGCGCGCTCCGACGAAGGCGGCGAAGGCGGCCGGGTCGATCTTCTCGAGACGCATCACCGGGCCGGCCTTGTAGAAAGGACGGCTGCGCCCGAGCATCGCCTCCATCAGGCTCGGCTCCGACCCCGAGAAGACGTAACCGACCCGCCGCTGGTGCTGAACGGCGGCGCGCAGCGCGTGCTCCACCTGCGCCATGCGGGCCGTCCGGCCACCCTCGGCGCCGAACGAGGCGACCGCCTGGAACTCGTCCAGCGCGACGACGAGGGTGCGGTCGCGCGCGTCGGCGATCCGGCCCGGCAGGGCGAACACCTCCTGGGCCAGCCTCGAGACGTCCTGGTGCGTGCGGGCCGACGGGAAGGCCACCGCGAGGGTTGGCGCGCCGCCCGGGCCTGGCTCGACGCGCACCTCCGGCCGGACGGTCCCCAGCATCTCGCGCAGCCACTTCCGGGCCCGGTCCACGCGGCTCTCCACCGAGACGAGCGCGCGGGCGTAGCCCTCGAGGAAGGCCACGTACGAGCTGTAGCTGCTGACGGTGACCGAGACGGCCAGGGCGCCGGCGCGCCCGGCCGAGGCGAGCGCCTGCCGCACCAGCGACGACTTGCCATAGCGGCGCGGCGAGATCAGGAAGACCTTCTGGCCCGCGAGCAGGTCGCGCACGAGCCGGTCGAGCTCCACCTCGCGGTCCACGAACGCCGCGTCGGGAACCACCTCGCCGTACACGAACGGGTTGTCCATGAGCCGCTCCGGAGCGCCGCCCCGGCGAAGGGCAGGGCATTACGCAGTTCGACGTAACGGTTACGCAGTCTAGCGTAATGGCGGGGCGGGTGCAATGCCGGGCCAAAGACGAAGGGCGGCCCTTGCGGCCGCCCTTCCTTGCCGGCAATCCGGGCGAGCGGGGCCTAGCGGGCCGGCGACACCACGGCCGGCGCCGGCTTCCGCGTGATGAGGGCGTGCACGATCCGGTCGAGGCCGGCGTACTTGCCGCTGCCCGTCACCATGATCACGAGGAGGGCGCCCAGCTCCACCAGCTGCTTGTTGACGATCAGGTAGCTGCCCTCGCTCGGGAGCGAGTAGAAGTAGCCGACAAACGGCGGGTTCGCCGCGTAGAACAGCACCAGGAAGCCGATCCCGGCCAGCGCCGAGAGCCGCGTGAACAGGCCGAGGATCAGCAGCGCGCCGACGATGGTGAGGCCCCACATCGTGATCTGGTCGGCGTAGGCGAGCAGGTTCGGCTGGGCGGCCAGCCACCGGAAGAAGCCCGCCGCCGGCCCGCGCGCCTGCCGCAGGTACCCCGCTGCGGACCACGAGGACGAGGTCAGCTTCGCGATCCCCTCGTACATGAAGTGCCACCCGACCAGGACCCGCATCACCGTGATCGCGATCATCGCGGAGCGGGAGAACGTTGCTCCTTCCATGTTCCACCCTCCCCTAGATGTGGAAGTCCTCGGGTTTGAAGGCCAGGATCGACTTCGCGTCGATCGCCTCGTTGACCTTCAGGACGCTGACCGCGCTCTCGTAGCCCACCTCGGGCGGGCAGTTCAGCTTCGCCTTGCCGCGGACGGCGTCGAAGAAGTTCTGCAGGTGAGGCTGGTGGTACGGGTCGCGGAGCACCACCGGCACGGTGTGCTCGTCGGGCGACACCGACTCGCGCACGTCCGCAATCGCGCCCGACTTCTCCTCCTGGGACTGGAGCTCCTGGAGCTTGGGCGCCGAGATGTAGCCCTTCTGGATCCACTCGTCCCAGGCCGGGGCGTTGGGGTCGCGGTAGATCTTCCCGGCGTAGTTCAGCTCCGACTCGGAGATGAGCAGGGTCCCCTGGTCCCCCATGAAGTTCTCGAAGTACCCCTGGCTGCCGTTGGTCGTCTGCGTCTGGTAGTAGGCCTTCACCGGCCCCTGCGGCGTCTGGTAGTCGTAGACCACCATGACGGTGTCGTACCACTCGTGTGTCGCCGGGTCGTAGTAGAGGAGGCCGCCGCTCGCCATCACGGCCGAGGGGTTCGTACCGAGGAACCAGGTATAGATGTCGATCTGGTGCGAGCCGAGGTCGACGATCGGACCGCCGCCGAGCCCCTTGTACCAGCGCCAGTTCCGGAACTGGTGCATGTTCTTGAAGCCGTACTGCTTCAGCCGCTCCTCGGGGATCGCATAGCGGTCGGGAGCGCCGAGATCGGCCGCCACCGCGCGGTTCCACTGCCCGTTGATGGTCACGATCCGGCCGAGCAGCTTCGCCTCGTTCAGCAGCTTTTCGTAGCAGTGCAGGTAGCGCGGGTTCGACCGCCGCTGGTGGCCGATCTGCAGGAGCTTGCCGGTCTCGCGGGCCGCCGCCACCATGCTGCGGGCGCCCTCGAGCGTGTTCGACATCTCCTTCTCGCAGTACACGTGCTTGCCGGCCTTCAGGCACTCCACCGTGTGCGGGGCGTGCCAGAAGTCGGGCGTGGCGATCACCACCGCGTCGAGCTCCTTCTCCTTGTCGAGCATCTCGCGGTAGTCCTCGTAGGCGTTCGGCTCGTGCTTGAAGCGCCTGAGGATGTTGACGACGCGCCGCAGGTTGTACTCGGTCCAGACGTCGCAGACCGCGCGGAACCGCAGCCCCGGGATGCGCAGCATCGCGTCGGTCAGCACCTGCCCCTGCGCTCCCGCGCCGATGAGCGCGATGTTGAGCTCCTGCACGTCGCCCGCGGCGGCCGGCGCGGCCGTGGCCTGCAACGTCGCCTGGTCGTACTGGCGCTGCTGCTGCCAGGCGTACCCGAACAGGCCGAGCGCCGGGACGGTGGACAGCCCCTTCAGCACGTCGCGCCGGTCGAGCTTGCGCGGCCCGCCGGCGGCGATCGGCGGCATCACCTTGTTCTTGTCTTCCTCGCCAGCCATGAGGTTCTCCTGCTTCTGGAAGGGGGCAGCGCGCAAGGACCTGCGCGATCGGTGCAGTATACCAGTAGCACAGGCGTCCTCGCCTGTGCGGACGGCGTCCTCGCCTGTGCGGACGGCGTCCTCGCCTGTGCGGAGGGCGTCCTCGCCTGTGCGGACGGCGTCCTCGCCCGTGCGCGAGGCGGCCTCGCGCCGGCCGGCAGGTCGCTCAGGGTTCGACGGGCGCGGCGAAGTGCATCAAATCCGCCGAACCGTCGGCGCCCGCCTCGGGCAGGACCCACGCTTCGAGGCCGGGGCTGGCCGCGCAGATCGACTCGATCTCCTCGAGGCCGAGGAGCATGAAGGCCGTGGTCAGCGCGTCGGCAACGGCGGCCGCCGCCATCCTGGGCCCCTCGCGCGGCGCCCGGTCGGCCTTCGCGGTCTCGGGCCGCGGCACCAGCGTCCACGCTGCGCGCCGCCCGCGCACCGCCTCCCCGGTCCGCGGATCGCGGATGTGGTCCCCTTTTCTAAGCCCCGAGGCGCTGAGCGCGGCTTGCCGGGCGGAAAGGCGCGCGAGAAGGCGAGCGGGTGCCGCCGGGTCGCTGAGGGTCAGCGCCCAGCCCTCGAGCGCGGGCGGCGGTTCGAGGACGAGAACCGAGCTGAATCCGCCGTGCACCAGCGACGCGCCGAGGTCCCACTCCTCCAGCAGCTCGGCCGCCAGGTCCACCGCGTATCCCTTGCCGATCCCACCGAGGTCGATGCGGACGCCGCCCTCTCGCGCGCGGACCACCAGGCCGTCCGGGTCGAGCTCGAGCAGCGGAAGCCCCGTGCCGATCGACACGTCGAACGCGCCCCCTGTCAGGTCGTACAGGTGCCGCGCGATGACCAGGCATTCGAGCGTGGTCGGCGTGACCCGCGTGCTCGCGCCCGCGGCGAGCCCGTTGATGCGGGCGACGTCACTGTTGGTGAGGAAGCGGCTCAGCTCGCGTTCCAGCCGATCGACGAGGTCGAAGACCGCCTGCGCCGCCTGGGCCGCGTACTGGGCGTCGGGATGGGCGGTGTGCACCTCGAAGATTGTCGCCATCGCCTCGTGCGAGAAGCGGTGGAGACCCGCGGGCGCGCGTGGGGCTTCGACGCCGAGGCCCCCGTCGGGCGCCGGCCGGTGCTGACCACCCTGTTCGCCGAAAGTCCGAGGCACGCCCGCCAGTGTCCCCGATCACCGGCGCCGAATCCAGTCGTCCCGCTTCGGCACCTCCGGGTCACCCGGCCCTGAGCTTCTTGAGGGCATCGAGATTCGATTTCAGGGCCTCGATGGGCGGCACCCCCTCCCGCTCGTACTCGACGATGTACCACTCGACGCCGCCGACCGCGTCCGCGGCTGTCATCAGGGCCGGCCAGTCCAGCTCGTCGGTGCCGATATAGGCGTTGGGGTCCTTCTTCGAGAACGGCTTCACGTGCATCGTCACCGTGCGGCCGGCATTGCGCCGGACGAGGCCCACCAGGTCGATGGCCTCGGACGCGTTGCCGGTGTCGAGCTGCAGGATGACGTCCTTGGTCGTCCGATCGGCGAACAGGTTCCACCAGTACTCGCCGCCCAGCCGGTGGAAGTCGAGCGCGTGGTTGTG
>JARKSS010000530.1 GCA_029974175.1 Vicinamibacterales bacterium | reverse complement strand
ACGCTGCAGGTGCCGGCCGGCACCTACACCCTCTACACGGTGCCCGGCGAGAGCGAGTGGCAGCTGATCGTCAGCAAGAAGACGGGGCAGTGGGGCGTGCCCTACCCGGCCGGCGAGGATCTCGGCCGTGTGCCGATGAAGGTGGAGACGCTCGCCTCGCCGGTCGAGCAGCTGACCATCTCGATCGACGACACGCCAACAGGCGGCACGCTCGGCATCTCCTGGGGGACGACGAAGGCTACCACCGCCTTCACCGTCGCCAAGTGACGTAGGTTCCCGGCCATGGACGGGCGGCCGGTCAGCCTGCCCGAGGTGCACGGCACCGTCGGCGTCCCGCAGGGCGCGGGGTTCTGGCGGAAGCTGTTCGCCTTTGCCGGCCCCGGCTACCTCGTGGCCGTCGGCTACATGGACCCGGGGAACTGGGCCACGGATCTCGCGGGCGGGGCCCGCTACGGCTATCGTCTCCTGTCGGTCATCTTCATCTCGAACCTGCTGGCGATCCTCCTCCAGGCGCTCGCGGCCCGGCTGGGGATCGCCAGCGGGCGCGATCTCGCGCAGGCGTGCCGCGACCGTTACCCGCGCTGGGCGGCGGTGTCGCTGTGGGTGCTGGCCGAGGTGGCCATCGCGGCCACCGACCTGGCCGAGGTCATCGGATCGGCCATCGCGCTGAACCTCCTGTTCGGCCTGCCCATGGCCGTCGGCGTCTGCCTCACCTCGCTGGATGTACTCGTGGTCCTCTACCTGCAGCATCACCGGTTCCGCTACGTCGAGGCACTGGTCGTCCTGCTGATCGCCGGCATCGGCGGCGCGTTCGCCCTCGAGTTGTATTTCTCGAAGCCGGACCTGCTGCAGGTGCTCGGCGGCTTCGTGCCGACGCCCGAGCTGCTCCGCGATCGGGAGATGCTCTACCTGGCCGTCGGCATCCTGGGCGCGACGGTCATGCCGCACAACCTGTACCTGCACTCGTCCATCGTGCAGACGCGGAAGTACGGCGACAGCGAGGCCAGCCGCGCCGAGGCGGCGTCCTTCGCGACGCTCGACTCGACCATCGCGCTCACCTCCGCGCTCTTCATCAACGGCGCCATCCTCGTCGTCGCCGCGGCCACCTTTCACGGCACCGGCTACGAGGATGTGGCTGACCTCTCGGACGCCTACAAGCTGCTGGCGCCGCTGCTCGGCACCAGCCTGGCGGCCACGCTCTTCGCCGTCGCGCTGCTGTTCGCGGGACAGAACGCGACGCTCACCGGCACGCTCGCCGGCCAGATCGTGATGGAGGGGTTTCTCAACCTGCGGCTCCGGCCGTGGCTGCGCCGCCTCGTCACGCGCCTCATCGCGATCGTTCCCGCGCTGGCGACCGTGATCGCGTACGGCGACCGGGGCGCCGGCGAGCTGCTGATCCTGAGCCAGGTAATCCTCAGCCTGCAGCTGCCGTTCGCGATCTTCCCGCTGGTGGCGTTCGCCGGCGACCGCCGGATAATGGGAAGGATGGCAATCGGGCGCGGCCTGAAGCTGCTCGCCTGGCCCTCGGCCGTCCTGATCGCGGGTTTGAACGTGTGGCTGCTGGCCCAGGTCGTTGCCGGGCTGGTGTGAGGGATGTACAGGCAGATCCTCGTCGCGATCGAGCACAGCGACGCCGATCGAACGATCGTCGAGCACGTCGAGCAGCTGGCACGCTTCGCCGGCAGCCGGCTCCTGCTGGTTCACGTCGCCGACGGCTGGGCCGCCCGGCATTTCGACGAGCTGGAGCTGCGCGAGTCGGAGGAGATGCGCGGAGATCGCGCCTACCTCGAGGCGCTCGAGGAGCAGCTGAGGGCGAAGGGCATCGAGGTGGAGTCGTTCCTGGCGATGGGCGATCCCGCCACCGAGATCTGCCGGGTGGCGCGCGACCGGGCCGTGGACCTGATTGCCATGGCCACCCACGGTCACCGTGGCGTAAGCGACCTCATCCACGGCCAGACGGCCGACGCCGTCCGCCACCGGGTCTCGGTGCCGGTGCTCCTCCTGCGGGCGAAACGAGCGAGGTAGCGGGGCGCGCCGAGGAGGACGGCCTCCTCTGTCTCCCGCGGTTCCAGCCACCGTCCTCGCTCGGGCGCCACCTGCATGGTCTGGAAGAAGTCGCCCGACACCGCCGCCGCCTCCAGCCGTTCGGGCTCGCCGCACCCGAGCAGCACCAGGCTGTCGCCGGCCATGACCGCCCACGAGCTGAACGCCCGGTTCCCGGCCCAGTCGGCGATGCTCGGCGGGGCGACCGGCAGCCGGGGGTTGTCGGGGACGCGCTCGTAGATCGCGACCAGCCGCTCGGGTTCGGGGTAGGGCAGGGGACGCAGCAAGATTCCGCTGACGACCGAGAAGATGGCAGTGTTGACGCCGATGCCGAGCGCCAGGGCGAGCACCGCCACGGCGGCAAACCCTGGCGTCCGCACGAAGCTTGCGGCGGCGCGACGCAGGTCGGTGATGAGGAACATGCCCTCGGCTGAGCGAAGGCCGTGCGGCTTCCGGCAAGCGCCGCCGTGCTCGGCAAATCGCTGTCCCGCATGGCGTTCGGCGACTTCTCGACACCCCGACGGTTTGAATCGAGTGTCCGGAGCTGGGACCGCGACGTCCATCGCCGGACGGCGGGGGCGCCGCACCCATCCTTGCGTCCGACCCGAACGGACTTTCGCGCCGGACGCGGTTGCATTCGAACGCTTGACACGTCCCGGCGGCCGTGCCAGAGTGAAGGTCTCATGACGTTTGCCGCGCGCCATCACCGCCATCATCACCACGTCCACGGTCACGTGGCCGGTTGATGAGGCTCTGTTCCTGAGCGCGCCCTCACAACGCCGGCCCGGTGGCCGGCGTTGCTGTCTCGGGAGACCTTCCGCCCGACGACACCCCGCCGCGTTCCCCGGGCCGTTTGATCGCCCGTGGGAGCCATGACACCGATCGTCGATCCGAACGTGCTTCGCCTGGCCCTGCCGAAAGGGCGGATGCAGGACGAGGTCTTCTCGCTGCTGGCCGCAGCCGGCCTCCGCGTGAAGGCCGGCACCCGGGGCTACCGCCCCACCATCTCGCTGCCGTCCTGCGAGGTGAAGCTCCTCAAGCCGCAGAACATCGTCGAGATGCTGCACGCCGGGTCCCGCGACGTCGGCTTTGCCGGTGCCGACTGGGTGGCCGAGCTGGGGGCCGAGGTGGTCGAGATCCTCGACACGGGCCTCGACCCGGTCCGGGTGGTGGCCGCCGCCCCGGAGGCGCTGGTCGAGAACGGCCGGCTGCCCGACACGCCGCTGGTCGTCGCGTCCGAGTACGAGCGGCTGACGCGCGACTGGATCGCGCGCCGCGGCCTGCAGGCGCGCTTCCTCCGCTCCTACGGCGCGACCGAGGTCTTTCCGCCCGAGGATGCCGATCTCATCGTGGACAACACGGCCACCGGCGCCACGCTCGAGGCCAACGGGCTGGTGGTGGTGGACGAGCTGATGAGGTCCACGACCCGCTTGTTCGCGCACCCGCGCGGCCTCGAGGCCCCGGGACGCCGCGAGGCGATCGAGCGCTTCGCGCTGCTGCTCACCTCGGTGCTCGACGCCCGGCGGCGCGTCATGCTCGAAGTAAACGTTTCAGCCGAGCGCCTCGAGGCCGTCTGCCAGATCCTTCCGTGCATGCGGGAGCCGACGATCGCCCCTCTGCACGGCGGAACGGGCTACGCGCTGAAGGCGGCCGTACTTCGCGACGAGCTGGCGGCCGTCATTCCCCGCATCAAGGCCGCGGGGGGCACGGACATCGTCGTGACGTCTCCCTCGAACATCGTGGCGTGAGGTGCGAGCATGACCAGACGACCCACCGCGCGGCTGCGATCGATCACACCGTACACCGTGCCCAGGCTGCCCACGCCCATCGACCTTCCGCTCGACGGCAACGAGGGGCCGGCGCCCGATGCCGCGCGGCTTGCCGAGGCGGCCGGTCCTCTCGACGCCGCGATCAGCCGCTACCCGGACCCCTCCGCGCTCCAGCGGCTGTGGGCCGATCGGCTTGGCGTGCCCCCCGAGAGGGTGCGCATCACCGCCGGAGCAGACGAGGCGCTCGATCGCATCATCCGGACCTTCGTCGGGCCCGGACGCGAAATGCTCACCACGGCTCCCACCTTCGAGATGTTCGAGCGGTACTGCGTGCTTGCCGGCGGGCGGTACGTGGACGTGCCCTGGACCGGCGGCCCGCTGCCGGTCGAGGCGCTGCTCTCGCGCGTGACGCGCCGCACCGGGCTGATTGCCATCGCGACGCCGAACAATCCGACTGGCACCTGCGCCCGCACCGGCGACCTGCTGGAATTGTCCGCGCGTGCCCCGGACGTGGTCGTGCTGGTGGACCTGGCATACGTCGAGTTCGCCGACGAAGACCCGACCGCCGCGTTGCTCGAGCACCCCAACGTCATGGTCACGCGGACGGTTTCGAAGGCGCGCGGCCTTGCTGGCCTGCGGGTCGGATGCGCGGTCGGACCAGCGGACCTGGTCGGCTGGCTCAGGGCGGCGGGCAACCCCTATCCGGTGAGCGGCGTGTCGCTGGCGGTGGCGGCGGCGTCGTTCGGGTTGGACGAGGGGCGCGTCAACGAGGCGGTGGCCGAGGTGCGCCGCGAGCGCGAGGCGCTCGAACGCCTCCTTGTCCCGCTTGCGGTTCGTGTCTGGCCCTCGCAGGCGAACTTCGTCCTTGCCGAGTTCCCGAAGGTGCGGTGGACGTGGGAAGCGCTGGCCGGGCTGGGGATCGGCGTGCGGTACTTCCCCGGACGCCCGTATCTCGAGAACGCGCTGCGCATCGCCTGCCCGGGGAACGCCGCCGATTTCGCAAGGCTCGAGCAGGGGCTCCGCGCGGTGCTCGAGCCGCAGGCGCTGCTCTTCGACATGGACGGGGTCGTTGCCGACGCCTCGGCCTCCTACGACGAGGCAATCGTCCGGACGGCGGCCGCCTTCGGGGTCACGGTCGGTCGCGGCGAGATTGCCGCGGCCCGCGCGCGCGGCGGCGCGAACAACGACTGGGACCTGACACGCCGCCTGATGGCGGAACGCGGCGTCGAGCAGCCGCTCGAGGCCGTCACCGCGAGGTTCGAG
>JARKSS010000529.1 GCA_029974175.1 Vicinamibacterales bacterium | reverse complement strand
ACCACCATCCCGAACGCGATCACCACGGCCATCGACAACGCGACCGTCAAGGTCGACATCGCGGTGCCGGTCCTGATCCTCGGGACCGTGACCCTCACCTTCCAGGGCACGATCGGCGGCTTCACCGGGGTGGCCGGCCATGCGACGCCCAGCGTCAGCGCGTCGCCCTCGCTGCTCAGCGCGGTGCTCGCGAACGTCGTGACGACGGTGCTGCCGGCAGTCGGCTCCACGGTCGTCGCCCCGCTGAAGACGACCGCCACGGCGGCGGCGGGCACCACCATCTCGGGCCTCACCGGCACCACGCTCCCGGCCTTCCTGACCCAGCTCGGCACCGTGCTCACCGTGCTCGACACCCTGCTGAACCTCACCGTGAACGCGCGACCGGATGCCGCGGACCCCGTGGGCGCGCCCGCGTCGACCCCGGCGGGCCGGTACTTCGAGACCGCGCTGCACGTCGGCGTCGTGAACGGGGGAGGCGCATCCACCGCCTCGCTGTTCTTCGCCAGCGCCTCGGTCGGGCCGAACGCGCTGCGCCACTGAGCCCCGCGGCAGCGCCGTAGGGTTGGGGGGTGCCCACGCGCCTCTCCACCCTGTTCGTCCGCACCCTGCGCGAGGACCCCGCCGACGCCGAGGTGACCTCGCACCGGCTGCTCGTGCGCGCCGGCTACATCCGCCGCCAGGCCCCGGGGATCTTCTCCTGGCTGCCGCTCGGGCTGAAGGTGCGCCGCAACATCGAGCGGGTCATCCGCGAGGAGATGGCCGCGGCCGGCGCGCAGGAGGTGCTCTTCCCGGCGCTGCTGCCGCGCGAGCCCTACGAGGCGAGCGGCCGGTGGGAGAAGTAAGGCAACGGCATCTTCCGACTCAACGACCTCAAGGACGCCGACTACGTGCTCGCGCCGACGCACGAGGAGGTCTTCACCCTGATGGTGAAGGACCTCTACACCTCGTACAAGGACCTGCCGCTGACGAACTACCAGATCCAGGACAAGTACCGGGATGAGGCCCGCCCCCGCGCGGGACTGCTGCGCGGGCGCGAGTTCTCGATGAAGGACGCCTACTCGTTCGAC
>JARKSS010000517.1 GCA_029974175.1 Vicinamibacterales bacterium | reverse complement strand
CGATCGAGGTCCCCAGCGCGGCGTTGATGCGGGCGAGCGGCGCGGCGTCGAACGTCCACATGCCCTCGTCGCTGCGGACGACGGCAGTGAGGACGGCGGCGAGGAGGACGGCGGTCAGTACTCCGCGGCGTAGCAACATGGTTCCTCTCGCAGGGGCGACCCCGTGGTCGCCCGGACAGCTTATCCGATCACGTCGAACTGTCCGTGATAGTCTACGTTTATTCACGGCGGAGACGCGGAGGGCGCGGAGACGTACGCAGAAGCTCCATCTCTGACTCCCGACTCCTGACTCCTGACCCCCGGTCCCCTACACCGTCCTCAGTTTCTCGTACTTCAGCAGGACCAGGGCGGCCACCGCGACGAGCAGCGAGCCGTTCAGTGCCAGCACGGCCGGGGCCGAGACGAGGTTGGCCAGCGCGCCGCTCGCGAGGCTGCCGAGCGGCATCCCTCCGCGGAAGGCCACCATGTAGATGCTCATCACGCGCCCGCGCATGTGGTTGGGGGCCAGCAGCTGCACGAGCGAGTTCATCAGCGAGAAGGCGATGATGAGGCCGGCGCCGGCGGCGAAGAGCAGCAGGTGGCTGAGGGCGGGGAGGCGGACGAGCGCGAAGGCGACGATCAGCGCGCCGAAGCCCGCCTGCGTCAAAAGCGCCCATGTCCCCATGCGGGGAAACCGTCCGAGCCACGCCACGGTGATCGCGCCGGTGACGGCCCCGGCGCCCGAGAACACCATCATCCGGCTGTATCCCTCGACGCCCAGGCGGAACACGCTCTGCGCGAAGACCGGCAGCAGCGTCAGCAGCGGTGTGCCGAGGAAAGTGACGACGAAGGCGAGGAGTGTCAGGCCGAGGAGAGGCCCCTCGCACCGCACGTAGGTGAGGCCGGTCCGTAGCTCCTGGGCCAGGGGAAGGGGAGCGGCCGGCTCGCGGGGAGGAACGCGAAGCGTCCAGAGCGCGGCGATTACGGCGAGAAACGACAGGCCGTTGGCCGTGAAGCAGAAGACCATGCCGAACGAGGCGAGCGCTAGGCCGGCCAGCAGCGGCCCGATCACGCGGGCGAGGTTGTACTGGATCGAGTTGAGGGCAATGGCGTTGGGCAGGCGCTCGCGGTCCACCAGCGACGGCATCAGCGACTGGTGCGCAGGTCCGCCAAACGCCTGCGCGCACCCGGTGACGAAGGAGAGGGCGAGGACCTGCCACACCTGCACGACGTCGAGGGCGACGAGCAGCGCCAGCGCGAAGGCGGTGCTCATCTGGACGTACTGCGAGCCGAGGAGCACGCGGCGGCGGTCGTGGCGGTCGGCAACCACCCCGCCGAGGAGGGTGAACAACAGGATCGGGAGCTGCCCGAGGAAGGCGTCGAGGCCCAGGTAGAACGCCGAGCCGCTGAGCGTCAGCACCAGCCAGTTCTGCGCGACGCTCTGCATCCAGGTACCGATGCTGGAGGTGGCTGCGCCGAACCAGAGCTTGCGGAAGTCGGGGAAGGCGAGGGCGGCACCGACGCGGTTCAGCATGAGCGCCCCATTTTATGCTGCCGTTGCAGCTCAGACGAAGGTGGGCTCAGGGCTCAGGGCTCAAGGCTCAGGGAGGCTCAAGGCTCAAGGCTTGCCTTTCCCTTGACCATCCGGACTGCTTACGCTATTCTTTCGCCAGCAGGCGAAGGAAAAGCGAAATGGCTCAGGCTGCTCTCGCTCGCACCGATCTCGAAGCTCTCCTTCGTGTCCGCCGTCTCGATCGCACCATCGCCGCCCCGGACGAAGGGCCTCGCTTCGAGCCGGTTCCCACCGGCTTCGCCCCCCTCGATCAACAGGCTGGCGGCGGGTTTCCGCGCGGTGAGCTCTCGGAAATCGTCGGGCCGCGTTCCTCCGGGCGCGCCACCCTCGTGGCCGGCACGCTGGCGGCGGTGACCGGTGCGGGCGGCCTGGCGGCGCTCGTCGATCCCCTCGATCAGTTCGATCCCTCGTCGGCCGCGGCAGCCGGCGTCTGTCTCGACCGCCTCCTCTGGGTCCGGGGCGAGGGGGAGCCGCGCCTCGAACGGGGGCTCAAGGCACTGAACCTGGTGCTCCAGGCCGGCGGGTTCGACCTGGCCGTGCTCGAGAGGGGCGAGGTGCCGCACGAGGCCATCAAGCGGCTGCCGTTCACCACCTGGTTCCGCCTGCAGCGGACGCTCGCCGGCAGCCGCACCGCCTGCCTCCTGGTTGGCCCGGGAGCCATCGCCCGCAGCGCCGGCGGCCTGAGCGTTCAGTTGAAGGGCCGGCCGCAGGCAGCAGGCGGCGGACGTCTTCTGGGGCTGGCGATCGAAGCGCGGGTCCTCAAGGCACGCCAGGCACAGGCGGGGGAGTGTTGGTTGGAAAGGTAAGCCATGTTCGCCTGCCTGTTCCTTCCCCTGCCCGCGTCGGTGCCGGCGGCCATTGCCGGCGGCCTCGAGGAGGTGGCGCGCGGGTGCTCGCCGCGGGTCGAGGTGCACCGGCCGGGGCTGGTGACCCTCGACGCGCGCGGCCTCGACCGGCTGCTCGGCACGCCGCGCGAAATCGCGACCGAGCTGCAGCGGGCGTGTGCCGCGCGGAACCTGCCGGCCAGCGTCGTGGTGGCCGCGACCAGGACGACGGCGATGCTGATCGCGGTGGCCGCCCCGGGTGTGACGGTCGTGCCGCCGGGCCAGGAGCGGGCCCGGGTGTCGCCGCTGCCGCTGGCCTGCCTGCTGCGCATCCTGCCGTCCGAGGGGCGCGAAAGCGTCTTCGGGCGGCGGCAGGATCTCGAGGCGATGCTTGCGCTGCTCGACCGCTGGGGCCTGAAGACGCTTGGCGACCTGGCGTGCCTGCCCGAGGCGCCGCTGGCCGCGCGCCTGGGGCTGGTGGGGCCGAGGTGGCAGCGGGTGGCGCGCGGCGAGGATCTCGAGCCGCTGGTGTCGAGCCCGCCCGAGGCGCCGATCGAGGAGACGCTCGACCTCGACTGGCCCGTCGAGGGGCTCGAGCCGCTCTCCTTCGTGCTGGCGCGCGTGATCGACCCGATCGCGCAGCGCCTCGAGCAGCGCGACGAGGCGGCGGTCCTCCTGCTGATGACGTTCCGCCTGGCGTCGCGCGAGATCGTGTCGCGGCGGATCGAGCTGCCGGCGCCGATGCGCGACCCGAAGGTGCTGCGAACCCTCATCCTGCTGCACCTCGAGTCGCACCCGCTCGGCCAGGGCGTAGACCGCGTCACGCTGCGCGTCGAGCCGGCAAGGGCCCCGGTCACCCAGTTCTCGCTGTTGTCGCGCGCGCAGCCGTTCCCCGAGCAGATGGCCACGCTGGTGGCGCGGCTTTCGGCGCTGGCCGGCGAACGGGCGGTTGGCGCCCCGGCGCTGGTTGATTCCAACCGCCCGGGCGCGTTTGCGATGCAGTCCTTCAAGCCTTCACAGGCGAAGACGCCTGCGTCACTGGGCTCACAGGGTTCACAGGGCTCGCACGACTTGCAGGGGAGGACGCCTGGGCCACTGCCACCCGGGCTGGTGATCCGCCGGTTCCGCCTGCCGATTGCCGCGCGCGTGATGCTGAAGGACGGCCGGCCGGCGCGCATCACCACCGAGCGGCGCGGCCTGCGCGGCGGCGTGGTCGAGCAGGCGGCGGGGCCGTGGCGCACGTCGGGCGAGTGGTGGCTTGCCCGGGGCGGAACGGAAGGCAGCTTGCCGCGCCGACGTTCCGAGGAGGGCGGGCATCCGGATCGAGTCGAACGGCGAAGGCGGGAAGGTGCGTTCGATCGCGACGAGTGGGACGTCGCGCTGGCTGACGGCGCCCTCTACCGCGTCTTCGAGGACCGCGCAACCGGCCGGTGGTTCGTGGAAGGGATTATCGATTAGCGGCGGGCGGACCGCTGACCGCCGGGACAGGCCGTCCGAAAAGCCCGCGCCCGCTCACGCCCGCAACCGGAGCGGGTGGCGGGGCAGCCAGACACCTCGTGGCCGCGCCGGGCAGCCTCGCAAGCGGGAGTCATCAGCGAGTCCGGCCGGCTGACGCCGGCCGGCGAGCCTTCGCCCGCGCGTCGAGGTGCCCGGCCGGACCAAACGGTGTCGCTGCCCCGACAGGACCCGGATCCCGAGCATGGTTGCGGGCCAGTTGGCGCGGTGGTGATTGAGCCCGGCTCGGGATGCACCCGCCGTTCGTTGCCTGCTGTCCGTTGTATGTACATCGAGCTTCACACGGCTTCCGCCTTCAGCTTTCTCGACGGCGCGTCGCTGCCCGAGGCGCTGGTCGACCGCGCGGCGGAGCTTGGCTATCCCGCCCTCGCCCTGCTCGATCGCGACGGCGTCTACGGCATCCCCCGCTTTCACAAGGCTGCCACCGCCGCCGGCATCAGGCCGATCGTGGGGGCAGAGCTGACGATCGACAGCGGATTGCAGACCGCAGACAGCCGGCAGCGGGTCGCGCCCGGTGACGCGCGATCGGCGGCCGGCAGGCGAGACGTCAAAGGTCCGCGGCAGGAACAGGCTGCCAGCAGTTCGCTGTCCGCTGCCCGCTGGTCCCTGCCCGTCCTCGTCTCCTCGGCCGAGGGGTACCGGAACCTCTGCACTCTCGTCACCCGCATGAAGCTGCGCGCGCCGAAGGGTGAGGGGGCGCTCACGCTCGAGGATCTGGAAGGGCGAACCGCCGGCCTGGTGGCGCTGGTCGGCCGCGAGGCGCTGCGGGGATCGCGACACGGCGTCGGCGGCCTGCTCGACCGGCTGATTGGCCTCTTCGGCCGCGACAACGTCTGCGTCGAGCTGCAGCGCCACCTCCATCGCGACCAGGAGGCCGATCGCCAGGCGCTTTGCGATCTCGCCTCCGCCTTCCACGTGCCGCTCGTCGCCACCAACGGCGTCCGCTTCGCCGCCCCCGGCGATCGGCCGCTCTACGACGTGCTCACCTGCATCCGTCACAAGACGACGCTCGAGGCCGCCGGCCGGCGCCTGACGGCCAACGCCGAGCGCTACCTGAAGCCCCCGGCCGAGATGGCGGCGCTCTTTGCCGACGAGCCCGAGGCCGTCGCCAACACCGAGGCGCTTGCCGATCGACTCCGCTACACGATGGCCGACCTCGGCTCCCGCTTCCCGGAGTACCCCGTTCCCCCGGGCGAGACCGCGGCGTCGTTCCTGCGGAAGATGACCGAGGTGGGGGCGCGCGAGCGGTACCGCCCCTACCACGACCGCGCCCGCGCGCAGGTGGCCCGCGAGCTGGGCCTGATCGAAAAGCTCGGCCTGGCCGGCTACTTCCTCATTGTCTGGGACATCGTGAATTTCTGCCGCCAGCAGGGGATCCTGGTGCAGGGCCGCGGGTCGGCCGCCAACAGCGCCGTCTGCTACAGCCTCGGGATCACGGCGGTGGATCCGGTGGGGATGGACCTGCTCTTCGAGCGCTTCCTCTCGGAGGAGCGCGGCGAGTGGCCCGACATCGACCTCGACCTGCCGAGCGGCGACCGCCGCGAGCGCGTCATCCAGCACGTCTACGAGAAGTACGGCGAGCACGGGGCGGCCATGACGGCCAACGTCATCACGTACCGTGGGCGAAGCGCGGCGCGCGAGGTGGGAAAGGTGATCGGCCTCGACCCCGCCACCATCGACCGGCTCTCCAAGGTGCTCCACCGGTTCGAGTACCACGACGACGGGGAGACGATCGCGAGGCATCTCGGCGAGATCGGCGTTGATCCCACCGATCACCGCATGCAGGTGTTCGCGGAGCTGTGGCAGCGGATCCAGGACCTGCCCCGGCACCTGGGGCAGCACTCGGGCGGGATGGTCATCTGCCAGGGGCGCCTCGACACGGTCGTTCCCCTCGAGAACGCCAGCATGCCCGGCCGCGTGGTCGTGCAGTGGGACAAGGACGACTGCGCCGACATGGGGATCGTGAAGATCGACCTGCTCGGCCTCGGGATGATGGCCGTGCTGCAGGACGCGCTGGCGGCCATCAACGCCCGCCGCCCGGCAGTGTCACAGCCGCTCGGGTTGTGGAACCTGCCGCCCGACGATCCGGAGGTCTACCGGATGCTGCGCGCCGCCGACACGATCGGCGTGTTCCAGGTGGAGTCGCGCGCGCAGATGGCGACGCTGCCGCGGCTGAAGCCCGAGCGTTTCTACGACCTGGTCGTCGAGGTGGCCATCATCCGGCCGGGACCGATCGTCGGGAACATGGTGCACCCCTACCTGAACCGCCGCGCCGGCCGCGAGAAGGTGACCTACCCGCACCCGTCGCTCGAGCCAATCCTCGCGCGCACGCTCGGCGTGCCGCTCTTCCAGGAGCAGCTGCTGCGGATCGCGATGGTGGCGGCGGGCTTTACCGGCGGCCAGGCCGAGGAGTTGCGACGGGCGTTCGGGTTCAAGCGGTCCGAGCGCCGGATGAAGCAGATCGAGGTGCAGCTGCGCGACGGGATGGCGCGCAACGGCATCACCGGCCAGGCGGCCGAGGACATCGTCAAGGCCATCTCGTCGTTCGCGCTCTACGGCTTCCCCGAGTCGCACTCGGCCAGCTTCGCGCTGCTGGTCTACGCGAGCGCGTACCTGAAGGTGCACTACCCGGCGGCGTTCTACGCGGCGCTGCTGAACAACTGGCCGATGGGGTTCTACCACCCGGCCACGCTGGTGAAGGACGCCCAGCGGCACGGCGTCCGCTTCGCCTCAATCGACGTGCAGCGCTCGTGCTGGCCCTGCACGATCGAGGAGGACGGCGCCATTCGCCTCGGGCTCTGCTACGTGAAGGGGCTGAGAAGGCAGGTGGGCGAGGCAATTGAGGCGGCTGACAGCCTCTCACGCGAGCCACGCAAGCCCGAACGCTGTCCCAAGTGCGGGTGCGACGACGGCTCGATGCTGGAAGCCACCGGGCAGGGTGGACGCCTGGCCTGCTTCTGCAACAACTGCGCGCACGACTGGAAGGTGGTGCTGCCGCGTTTCCGCTCGGTGGACGAGTTGATTGCGCGCACGGCGATCAACCGGGAGGAGCTGTCCACGCTGGCCGAGGTCGGGGCCCTCGCCTCGCTCGGCTTCACGCGCCGCGAGGCGCTCTGGCAGGTGGAGCGGGCGATCAGGCCGGCCGGGGAGCTGTTTCAGGATTCGGGATTCGGGATTCGGGATTCAGGGAATCGGGATCAGGGATCAGGGATCAGGGATCAGGGATTGGGGATCGGGGAACAGGAAGAGGATAGCTCGCCCCTGCCTGAGATGACGTCGGTCGAGCGCCTCGTGGCCGATTACAGGGGGACGGGGCTGACGATTGGGCCGCACCCGATGGCGATGCGGCGCAAGGAGATGGAGCTGCGTGGCGCGCTGCGGGCCATCGACCTGCCGAAGCAGCGGCACGGCCGGCGCGTGCGCGTTGCCGGCGCCGTCATCACGCGCCAGCGGCCCGGCACCGCGAAGGGCTTCGTCTTCCTCACGCTCGAGGACGAAACCGGCATCGCCAACATCATCGTCCGCCCCGACCTGTTCGCCCGCTCGCGCCTGGCCGTGGTCAGCGAGCCGTTCCTGCTGGTCGAAGGGATCCTGCAGAACCAGGACGGGGTCGTCTCGGTGCGGGCCGAGCGGCTCGACGGGATGAGCGGGGCGAAGGTGGACGTGGAGGCGAGAGACTTCTACTGAGCAGGGGCGGCCCTTGTGGCCGCCCCGTCAGCGCCCCCACGGTGTCAGCGTCAGCGTGTGCTCCGTCTTGCCGGGCAGCAGCGGCGTCGCGTCGCCGTTCACCCACGCGGCGTGGCCGTCGCGGTAGTGCCGTGACAAGGGGTGGCCGCTCTGGCCTCCGGGCATGTGGAAGATCCCGTCCTGCTCGTGCCCCGGTGACACGACGAACCGCTCGGAGGGCATCACGCTCTCCACGCGCTGCAGCGGCATGTCGGCGCCCCCTCGCACCGGCATTTCCTCCATGTCGAACCACCGGGCCAGCACGCCAAGGCCCGCGCTCAGCGGGTGGCGAATCCGGCTGTCAATCGTGCCCCATCGCAGCTCCTCGAGGCGCGCTCCTTCCGAGGTCAGCTCCTCGATGGCGCGGTCCACGGCCGCCAGCAGTTGTTCGTCCCAGCTTTCAAAGCGCGCGGAGAGCAGGTGCCGCGGCCGCTTGCTGACGAGTCGCCAGAGCGGCCCCTCGATGCGGGTGGGGAAGGGGGGCAGCGGCAGCGCCGGGTCAACTGGCCGTATCCAGTCGAACGAGGGCATTGCGGCTCGAGCCGGCGCGGTGAGCACGCCGAAAACCTGCTCGGCGAGCACTCGCCGCCAGCACTGCACCAGCGTGTACGCCACCGAGTCGGACGCGCGGCCGGTCCACGTCGAGGCGACCAGGCGGCGGTACTCGTCCCGCGCGGCGCTGCCGCGGGCGTTCGGCTTCGACAGGGTCTCGAGCAGGAGCGTGCGCCACCGTTCGAGGAACAGCGCGCGCTCGTCCATCTGGACGCGCAGCAGGTCGCGCTCGGTGGCCTTGGGAAGGGCGAGCAGTGCGTCCCTGATCTGGCGCGCCCGCGCCGACGCGTCCACGGCCGCCGCCGAATACACGTCGGGCGAGGCGCCGTAGACGACCTGGTTGTTGGCGGTCCAGATCCGGCCGCCGGGCGGGTCGATGATGCGCGGCCGGGCTTCCGGCGGCAGCAGGCCCTCCCATCGCCGCGAGCCATCGGCCCACGACGCCGGAACCGCGCCGTCGAAGCCAATGCGGTTCGGGATCGCGCCGGCGACCGTCCAGCCGATGTGACCGTCCGCGTCGGCCACGACGAGGTTCTGGGCCGGGATGCCGGCGCGTGCGCCAACCTCGAGCGCCTCCGCGACGCTGGCGGCGCGCTCCATTCCGGTCAAGGCGAGGTTCATCGCCTCAGGGAGCTGCGCCACCCAGGCCAGGGCACGCCGCCGGCCGTGCTCGTCGCGGTCGAAGGCGGGCCCCCAGATCGTTTCCTCGACCTTCAACACCTCGTCGGGCCGTCCCTTGCACCGGATGCGCTCCTCGTGCACCGCAAGGGTCGCAGTGCCGGCAGGCGTGCGATACGAGGCTGGCCCCCCGTCGCCGGGTTCGAGCAGCACGTAGTCGGTCGCGTCGATCCCGGCGTTGGTAAAGCCCCAGGCGACGCGGCCGTTCGATCCCACGACGACCGCAGGAACGCCCGGCAGGCTGACCCCGGCGAGACGGCGACGGCCGCCGGGGGCGGACGTGTCGGGCCAGGTCAGCACGACCCGGTACCAGGCGTTCGGTACCTGGATGCTGAGGTGCGTGTCGTTGGCAAGCAGTGCCGTGCCCCGGGCGGTGTGCTGCGGTGCGATGGCCCACGAGTTGCTGCCGTGCATCGCCCCTGGATGGCAGAAGCCGGCCGTGCCGCGCGAGGGGATTGGCACATCGGGCCAGCCGTCACGAACGTTGACCTGCTCGGCCGTCGGCAGGGGCGGCGGATCGGGAGGGGTCCCGGCCACTGGCGCTTCCCATTCATCGGGCCCCGGCTCGATGAACCCGGCCAGCGCGGCCGGCAGGCGCTCGCGCATCAGGCCCAGCATCGGCTCGCGCCACATCGCGCCGCGCTGAAGGCCGATGTACATGAAGGCGAGGACGAGGAAGCTGTCCTCGGTTCGCCAGGGCGCGGGATCTGTGCGCAGCAGCAGGTATTCCACGGGCACGGCGCCGAGCGCGTCGAGCCCCTCGTTCACGCCGGCCGCGTACGCCTCGAGCAGGCGCTGCTCCTCGGGGCTTGTCCGTCGAAGCGCCTCGGCGGCGACCGCGCGGAAGCGGTGCCGCCGCAGCACACGGTCGATGCGCAAGCCCTCTTCGCCGACCAGCTCGGCCAGCTCGCCCGCGGCAAAGCGGCGGGTGAGATCCATCTGGAAGTAGCGCTCCTGCGCGTGGACGAACCCCGTTGCGCGTGCCACGTCCAGGCGCGACAGGCCGCCGATCGTGGCGACGCCGGCGCCGTCGCGCTCGACGGTGACGGGAGCCGAGAGCCCGGGCAGGCGCCTGGTGCCGTCAACGAGCGGCAGGCTTGCGGTCAGCGCACGCCAGACGACGACGCCGAGGATGGCCAGCGCGAAGACAGCCGCGAGACCCACTCTCAGGGCGATGCGCGCGGCCGACCGGCGGGGCCGGCTCGCGGTTGCGGAAGCGGAGCTCGACACTGCGCCAGCTCCTACTTCACCGCCGTCATCATCATCTCCACGAGGCCATCCGGCACTACCAAGCCCGCCTCGACCGTGGTGCGCGCGGGGAAGGGCTCGGGCAGCGCGGCGCGATACGCCTCGTTCATGGCGGCGAAGTCGCGCGCGTCGGGGAGGAACACGACCGCCTCGACCACGTCCTTCCACGAGAAGCCGGCGGCCTCGAGCGTCCGCCTCATGCGCGCGAGCGTCTCGCTGGTTTGCGCGGCCACGCTGCCGCGGGTGGCATCCGTCACGCCGAGCATGCCCGAGAGGTAGAGGCGGGTGCCCACCTGGATTGCCGAGCTGAGCACGGGGTTCGGCTTGCCGGGCGAGCCGTCGGGCGCGGGCGTCGTGACGGTGCGCCGCCCGGGGTCGCGCACGGCGACCATGGTGATCTCGACGAGGTAGTCCTTGTCCATCAGGCCGCAGCGGACGGTGGCTCGCGCCGGCGGCGACACCGGAAACGCCTCGCGGTACACGGCATTCATGTCCGCGAAGAAGGCCGTGTCGGTGATGTACACGCGCGAGGCCACGACGTCGGCAAGCGAGAAGCCGGCCGCCGCCAGGATCTCGCGGCCGTTCTGAAGGACGGCCGCCGTCTGGGCCTTCATGTCGCCGCCGCTGACCGTGTTGTCCTTGGGGCGCCTGGCAACGAGGCCCGCCAGGAAGAGGGTGTTGCCCGACTTGACGCCGTAGCTGTACGGGCTGGCGGACCGCAGCCAGCCGTCAGGATGGACGATCGTCCGCTCGGCGCCGTCGCGCACGCCGACAACGCTGATCTCCACCAGGGCGTCCGGCAGCATGGGCGGCGCCATCACCGTCGTCCGCGCGGGGGGATCCTTGGGAAAGTACCGGGCGTACACCTCGTTCATGGCGGCGAAGTCGGACGCGCGGCGCAGGTAGACGGTGACGGAGGCGGCCCGCTCGAGGCTCGAAGCGTGGCGGCGAAGCACGGCCGCGAGGTTGTCGAGCGTGCGTGCCGTCTGGGCCTTGATGTCGCCCGCGACGATGGTGCCGGCCTCGGTGGTCGGAAGCATGCCCGAGACGTAGATGAAGTCGCCGGCCACCCGCGCAGGAGAGTAGGGCGGGGCCGGCCGGGCCGGCGAGCCAGGCGGCTGGGCCCAGGCGATGGCGCCGGCGAACATGAGCAGAAGTGCTGCGGTGAAGACCAGGTACGGGCGCATGGTCATACCCTGTTGGACGGCAGCGGCCTTCGCCGACACGCGACGTCGGCGCGCCACGCGGAGGGCGGCGCTGCTGGTACAATCACTTCGATGATTGAACGGCGTCGCTCGAAACTCCATGGGTGGGGCGTGTTCGCGACAGAACGCATCCCGAAGAACAAGCGCATTATCCACTACGCCGGGGAGAAGATCACGCACCGGGAAAGCCGCGAGCGCGAGGAGCGCTACTTGAAGCGCGGCAAGATCTGGTGCTTCCGCCTGAACAACCGGTGGGTGATCGACGGTGCGGTCGGCGGCAACCTCGCGAGGTTCATCAACCACTCCTGCAAGCCGAACTGCTACGCCCAGGTGATCGACGGCGTGATCTGGATTCGCGCCTCGAAAACGATCGAGCCGGGCGAGGAGCTCACCTACAATTACAGGACCGACGGTGCCAAGAGCATCCCGTGCCGCTGCCGGCCCGGCTGCAAGACGAGGCTGTAGCGGACGCCTTCTCATTGGAAGGCTTCGCCGCCTCACCGGGCAAGGCGAGCGTCCTTGCCGGCTTCTTCGGTTCCGCCTCTTGGTGTCTGCTGCGGTGGTCGCCGTCGTGGTCGCCGTGTCTTCGGCGGCGACGCCCCCTCGCGCGGCGATACTCCTCATCGATCTGCGGACGCCGGCCGGCGCCTTGCTTCTCGAGGAGCGGCCCGACATCCTGGACGCGCCCCTTGCGCCCGGCTCGATCGCGAAGATCGTCACGCTGGTGGCGGCCCTCGAATCCGCGACCATCGCTCCCGGTACGGCGATCGCCTGTCCCGGACGGGTGACCGTCGCCGGCGAAACCTACACGTGCACCCATCCGCGAGTCGGCCGCCCCCTGTCGCCGGCCGAGGCGCTTGCCCACTCGTGCAACACCTACTTCGCCTCGATAGCCTCCCGCTTGCCGCGGCAGGCCCTCGACCGCGTGTTCGTTCGCGCGGGACTGCCGCCGCCTGCCGCGCGCGCGGCGACCGTCAAGGCAGCGCTCGGTCTCGAGGGCGTCCGGGTGACGCCACGCCAGCTGCTGACGTCGTTTGTCCGCGTGGCAACGGGAAACGGGTTCCGGCTGGAGGCGTCCCACCGCGCCGTGCTGCTCGACGGGCTCCGCGGGGCTGCGACCTACGGGACCGCGCGCAGTTTCGGTGATGAAGGGATTGCCGCGCTTGCCAAGACGGGGACCGCACCGCACGGCGGCTCCTACGTCGGCCTCGTGGTGGCCGCGCTACCGGCTGACCGGCCGACCCGGGCGATTGTCGTGGTTGCACCAGGGGCGGCCGGCCTGGATGCCGCCAGTCTTGCCGCGTCGCGGCTTGCTGCGCTGGTGGAGGAGGGCAATGCCAACGCGAGAGGTGAGGCCACGCTTCGGCTGGGGCGCGTTCGCGGTGGACGTTACGAGGTCGCCTCGATCGCTCTCGAGGACTACGTGGCAGGTGTCGTGGCAGCCGAGGCGCCGCCGGCGTCTCCCGAGGAAGCCTTGAAGGCGCTGGCCATCGTGGCCCGCACCTTCGCGCTGGCCAACCGGCAGCGCCATGGCGCCGAGGGCTTCGATCTCTGCGACCTCACGCACTGCCAGGCGGTGGCGACGCCCACGGCGTCGTCGCGCGAGGCGGCCCGGGCGACACGCGGCCAGGTGCTGCGGTTTCGAGGTGAGCTGGCGCAGGTGTTCCACAGCGCCTCCTGCGGGGGACATTCCGAGCGCCCCTCGGCCGTGTGGCCGGGCGCAAGCGACCCGCCGTATCTGGTCTCGCGTCCCGAGCCGGCCTGCCGGCTCGATTCCTCCTGGGCGAGCGACGTGAGCGCGGAACGGGTCATTGCTGCCCTGCGAGCGGCCGGCTTGCGCGGCCAGACCCTGCGATCGTTGCGGGTGGCCGCGCGCACGGCGTCGGGGCGGGCAGCGGCCCTCGAGGCCGACGGCTTCGATCCCCGCGTCGTTTCGGCCGAGTCGTTCCGGCTTGCGCTGGGGCGCACGGCCGGGTGGCACCTGTTGAAGAGCACCGCGTTCGAGGTCGAGCGGCGGGCCGGCGGCTACCGCTTCACCGGGCGCGGCCGCGGGCACGGCGTCGGCTTGTGCATCGAGGGCGCCGTCCGCCTGGCGAGGCAGGGCCTTGGGACGACCGCCATCGTGCAGCAGTACTTCCCGGGCGTGGATGTTGAGGCAGCGACGGCCCGGGAGCCCGGCGAGCCGGGCGGCGATCCTTTGATTCGGGTGCTCGTGCCGTCCGGGGAGGAGGCAGCGCGCGAGCCGATCCGGCGGATGGCGCGCGAGGCCCTCGCCGCGGTGGCCCGCGCAGCAAACCTCCCGGCGCCCGCCTCCATCCGCCTCGTCTTCCATCCCACTGTGCAGGCCTACGTGCGGGCGACCGGCCTCCCGTGGTGGACGGCTGGCGCGCAGCATGGCGAGCGCATCGACCTGCTGCCGCCCTCTGCGCTGCGCCGCCGCGGCCTGCTCGAGCGAACGATCCGCCACGAGCTCGCACACGTCGTCATCGGCAATCGCCTGGCCGGGCGTCCCATGTGGGTCCAGGAAGGCGCGGCCATGTTCCTGGCGGGCGAGCTTGACGCGACAGCGGAGCGAGGTGCTTCGGACGGCCGCGCGCCCGTTGGCTGTCCGTCGGACGCCGAGATGACGGGCGCCTCGTCTGCAGACGTGATGAGGCAGGCCTACAGCCAGGCCGCGGCCTGCTTCAGCCGCGAGCTGCGGGCGGGCCGGCGGTGGAACGAGATTGGCGGGGTCAGTACATCAACCCGATGAGGACTGCCGCCACAATGGACCCTGCCACGGGTGCCAGGGCAGCAAGGCCGTCGGGCCGGGCCGGGCGGGTGACGCGTCGAAGGCCCACGAGAGTCAACCCCACGGCGCCGCCCACCACGCCCATGATCGCGGGGCCGGGCAGGATCCCGGCCGCGTAGAGTGCCACGCTGCCGGCGAGCGGCCACACGGCCACCGCCATCCCGCGGGCAAGGAAGCGCGCCAGCCGGCGCACCCGGCCACGCCGTCTTCCCGGTACGGGCGCTGCTCCCGGGCGATCGACCTTTCGCGAGAAGACTGCAGTAATCATCCCGCTCGTGAGCAGGTACAGCAGCGCAGCCAGCACGAGTGCCCGTCCGAACTGCCACGCGGCCGCCAGGTGGTACGAGCCCTTCAACAGGCGGACGAGCCAGTTCATCATCCAGGTCGGGTTCGACTGCTGTGACGACCGTTCGCCAAGCCGGGCCTGCATCCGCTCGCGCATCGAGACGAAACCGGCGACGAGTTCTGGCGTCATCCCGGGGACGGATGCCAGGTCTTCGACCCGCTCGAATGCGCCTCGCTCGTCTCGCGTCTTCACGATCGCCGCCGCGAGCGTTGCGTCAACGCCGGGCACCGACCGAAGGTCCGCGACGTCGGCAGCGTTGAGGTCGAAGGTGAACGGCGAGGGAACCAGGAAGTAGCGGTAGACACCCATCCCGAACGAGACACGCGGCACCGCCAGCCACAACGGCGCGCCGAGGTTCCCGTCGAGCCGGGCTTCTCCCGAGAGCAGGCGCTCGCGAAGCCAAGGCAGGTAGCCCGGATCCGCGTGCCTCGAGAAGGCGGCGCGCTCCACGGTCACCCCCCGCGTCACGTCGAGGAAGACGTCATAGACGATCGCCGCCTCGTCCGGGAACGTCGCAACGTATCCCTTCACCAACTCGACGAGCGGCCAGTCGCCCCAACGGAAGGCGTGCCGCAGGACGTAGAAGATCTTCAGGTAGACGTTCTCCTCGGGCGAGATCAGCGTTTGAGGACTGGCGCTGGCGGCGGCCTCCCCGGCGTCCAGGAAAAGGGCGTAGAACGCCGGCTCGCGGTAGCTTCGGCGAAGCCGCTCGTCCGAGGCGAGGCGGTGGAAGAAGGTGGCGACGAGTCCCTCGCTGGCCAGCGCCCGGGGGCCGTTCTTCAGCGGGCCGTCCGCGGGAGGCGGCATGACGTCCCGGTACATCCGAGCCTCGAAGGGAGGCCGGTTGCCGGCGGCGAGAGCGGGCGGCAGCACGAGGTCGCGAATGAACAGGTTCGACCGCACACCCTCCTCGCGGAGGCGCTGCTCGCCGGGCCCCTGCCACCTGAGGAACCGCA
>JARKSS010000511.1 GCA_029974175.1 Vicinamibacterales bacterium | reverse complement strand
GGGGTCGGCCCGCACGCTCCAGAGGTGCTCTTCGGCGTCCACCGTGATCTGCACGTTCTCGGGCATCAACCGCCGCAAGAGGTTCTCGACGCGGCCCACCAGAACGTTCAGGTCAAGGACCTTCGGCTGCAGCACCTGCTTGCGGCTGAACGCAACGAGCTGGCGAGTCAGCTCCCTTGCCCGCTCCGCGGCTTCGAGGATCTCCTCGATGCTGCGCTGCCTGCGCTCCCCGTCAGTCTTTGGTGAAAGCGCCACGTCCGCGTAGCCCATGATCACCATGAGCAGGTTGTTGAAGTCGTGGGCGATGCCCCCCGCGAGGCGGCCGATGGCCTCCATCTTCTGGGCCTGGCGCAGCCGATCTTCGCTTGCCGAGAGCGCGAGCCTGGTTTCCTGGTGACGGGCCTCGAGATCCACGACGTCGAGCGAGTACGCAAGGCTGTCGGCCAGCTTCTCGACGAGCGGCACTGCCTCGCCTTCCAGGAGACGCCTGTCACCCGCGTAGACCAGCAGGACGCCCAGCACACGCCCACCGGCCATGAGGGGGACCCCGGCGACGGCCTGGTAACCCCTGGCAAGCGCCGCGGTTCGCCAGGGAGCCATCTGGGGGGCCGCGGCGATGTCGTGCACGACGACGGTGCGGCGCTCGCGGACGGCCGTTCCTCCCGGGCCTTGCCCCGCCGGGCTCGAGTCGGCCCGGACCTCGATGTCGTCCAGGTAGCCTCGGACGTCACCTGCCTGCGCCACCGGGACGATCCGTCCATCCGCCCGGGGCTCGCCGACCCAGGCCATGCGGAAGCCTGCGCGCTCGACGATGATGCGGCACGTTTCATCGAGGAGGCGCTGACGGTCCTTCTCGCGGACCATCATCTCGTCGGTTTCAGAGAGGGTGCGGTACAGGGCGTTGACGAAGCGGAGCTGCTCCGCCGCCTCGCGCTGCTGGCGGGCATGGAGCACCTGGCGCCGGCGCAGGAGGCCGAATACGAGCAGGAGTTGGGCTGCAGTGGCCAGGGCGACGATGCCCGTTCCTCGCGCGCCCGCGCCGCTGAAAACCGTACTCGCCTCGGCCCGGTCGATCTTCGCGGCAAGGGTCCAAGGCGTGCCTTCGACCGCCCGGCTTGCGACCAGGACGGGCTCGCCCCTGTAGTCGGTGGGGCCTCGCCGCCGCAGGCGGTGACCGTCCAGCACCCAATCCGTGGCCGTCGGGAAACCATGCGTCGAGACTGGCGCGGCAAGATGTCGGATCGGCGTGAAATAGACGGGGCGGCCACGCTCCACGCCGAGGAGCACGGTCTCGCCGCTCTCGGCAGGAGCGGGCGGCCGCAGCAGGCGGCCGTGCAGCGGGTCACGCGGTTCGACGAGCACGACCACCCAGCCGCCCCGGTCCGGCTTCTCCTCCTCCAGCCGGGTGCCGAAGGCAATCACAGGACCGCGAGAAGTCTGCAGGAACTCGATGACTTCCCGCGCCTCCGTCGAGGTAGTCAGCGCGGAAAGCCCGTCGAGGCCGGCGTGGTCTCCCGCGACCCCAGCCAGCGCTCCCCTGGAATCGAAAACGAGGGCCGCAAGATACCCGTGGACGTCGATGAAAGTGTCGAGCAGCTCGACGGCGTGCGCCCGGCGGATGGCGGCGTTTTCAACGCCGCGAGCCTGGGGACCAGCGGGGGCAGAGAGGGCGCGGATGGCGGGAAAGGCGCTCAACACCTTCGCGTCGCCTCGAACGTGGCCAGCCCAGGCCGCGATGGCGCGGCTCAACTCCTCGGCGTGGCCCCCCAGCCGGGCCTCCCAAGCCGATGCCGCCTCGGCCTGCATGTCGTCGATCTGAAGTCGAAGGACGTATCCCTCGGCAACGCCGATGGCCGCCGCGATCAGGAACATCGCAGCCATGCGGCCGAGGTGTCGAAGGCGTGGAGACAGCGACGCAGACATCAGCGGCGATTCTAGCGAATCCCTGTGTCAATCCCAATCCTGAATCCAATCGCAACCCGAAATCCCGACCTGCTCTGCCACCTCTGCTATGTCCTTTTGGTTCAGCGCGTTGCCAAGCCCGCATGGCCAATCCGATTCGCTCCGCCTTCGTGATACGGTGACCCGATGGACTCGTACAAGTGGTGGCAGCGCGGCGTCATCTACCAGGTCTACCTGCGGTCGTTCCAGGACACCGACGGCGACGGCATCGGCGACCTGCCCGGCCTCATCGAGCGGCTCGACTACCTGTCGTGGCTTGGCGTGGATGCCATCTGGCTGTCGCCCATCCACCCTTCGCCCGACAAGGACTTCGGTTACGACGTCACCGACTACACTGCCGTGCACCCGAGGTTCGGGACGCTGGCCGACTTCGACCGCCTGCTCGCCGAGGCCCATGCCCGCGGCCTGCGCGTGCTGCTCGACTTCGTGCCGAACCACACGTCGGATCAGCACCCGTGGTTCGTCGAGTCGCGAAGCTCGAGGGACAACCCGAAGCGCGACTGGTACATCTGGAGGGATGCCGGCCCGGGCGGCCGCGAGCCGAACAACTGGCTGAGCAACTTCGGCGGCAGCGCCTGGTCATGGGACGACACGACGGGGCAGTACTACTACCACGCCTTCCTCCCCGAACAGCCCGACCTCAACTGGCGCAACCCCGACGTCGAGGCGGCCATGTTCGACGCGATGCGGTTCTGGCTCGACCGCGGCGTGGACGGCTTCCGGATGGACGTGATCTGGGGGCTGGTGAAGGACGACCGTTTCCGCGACAACCCGCCCAATCCCGACTACCACCCGTCGCTCCCGCCGCACTACGAGCAGCTGGCCACCTACAGCGCCGACCGGCCCGAGGTGCACGGCATCATCGCCCGGATGCGCGCCCTGCTCGACAGCTACGGCGACCGCATGATGGTGGGCGAGATCTACCTGCCGGTCGAGCGCCTGGTCACCTACTACGGCAGCGGCGACGAGACACACCTGCCGTTCAACTTCCAGCTGCTGCGCCTGCCCTGGGACGCGGAGACCGTGGCCCGCACGGTCGCACGCTACGAGGCGCTGCTGCCGCCGCACGGCTGGCCGAACTGGGTGCTGGGGAACCACGACAAGCCGCGCATCGCCAGCCGCGTCGGGCGCGCGCAGGCGCGCGTGGCCGCCATACTGCTGCTCACGCTGCGCGGCACGCCCACGCTGTACTACGGCGACGAGATCGGCCTGGGCAACGTGCCGATTCCGCCCGACCGGGTGCGCGACCCGTTCGAGCGCAACGTCCCCGGCCTCGGCTTCGGCCGCGACCCGGTGCGCACCCCGATGCAGTGGACGGCCGGACCGAACTCCGGCTTCACCTCCGGCACTCCCTGGC
>JARKSS010000474.1 GCA_029974175.1 Vicinamibacterales bacterium | reverse complement strand
GTGGCGGCGCGCGTGGCCGACGAGGTCGGGGTACCGGCCGTCCCGGTTTTCTGGATCGAGGCCGAGGATCACGACTGGAACGAGGTCAGCTCGTGCCGCGTTTTGGACGGCGAGATGCGGCTGCAGACCGTGTCGCTGGGCACGCCGCTTGGCGCGGGCGAGGGGCCGGTGGCGTCGGTGCGGCTCGACCCGTCCATCTTCGCAGCCATCGACATCCTCCGGTCCACCCTTCCGGCCACCGAGTTCACCAGCGAAACGCTCGAGCGGCTGTCGGAGGCCTACAAGCCGGGGTTCGGGATGTCGGAGGCGTTCGGCCGCTGGCTCGAGTCGCTGCTGGGGCGCCTGGGCCTGGTCGTCTACGACGGCTCCGACCCCGACGCCAAGCCGCTGGTGGCCGGCGTCTTCGCGCACGAGCTGGAATCGCCCGGCGAGTCCACCCGGCTGGCCATCGAGACCGGCCGCGCGCTGGTCGAACGCGGCTACCACGCGCAGGTCGTGCCGCACGCCGACAACGTGTCGCTCTTCCGGCTGGACGGCATCCGCCGCACGATCCACTACCGCGACGGGCAGTTCGTCGTCGGTGACGTGGAGAAGGTCTCGCCCGGGACGCTTCGCGAGGAGGCGCTGTCGGAGCCCTCTTCGTTCAGCCCGAACGTCCTGCTGCGCCCGATCGTGCAGGACGCCCTCTTCCCCACCATCTGCTACGTGGCGGGACCGAACGAGCTGGCGTACCTGGCCCAGCTCAAGCCACTCTACGAGCGCTTCGGCGTGCCACAGCCGCTGTTCGTGCCGCGGGCGACGGCGACGCTGCTCGACTCGGCGGCCGCCCGCTTCCTCGCGCGCTACGACCTGCCGCTCGAATCGCTGCAGCCAGACGACGAGGCGGCGTTGAACCGGCTGCTCGAGGCGCAGCTCCCCGCCTCGGTCGAGGAGGCGCTGCGCGCCGCGTCGTCGGCGATCGACGAGCGGATGGGGCGGTTGGTCGAGGCGGTCCCGGCCATCGACCCGACGCTCGAGCGCACCGCGCGCTCGACGCTCGGCAAGATGCAGCACGACCTGCGGACGCTGCACGACAAGATCATCCAGGCCGCCAAGCGGCGCGACGAGACGCTGCGCCGGCAGTTCGCGCGGACGCGGGCGCTGGCGTTTCCCGACGGCGTGCCGCAGGAGCGGATCATCGCGCAGGTGTACTTCCTGAACCGCTACGGCGACGCCTTGATCGACCGCCTGCGCGAGGACCTGCCCATCGACATGGGCACGCACTGGGCGCTGACAATCTGACGCGTGCCCGCCGGAGCCCGGTGGCGAAGGCGGGTAGAATACTCCCGTCTCGCCCCCGTCTGGTCGAAGCTCCGTGAGGGACACGAAGAAGAAGCCCTCGCCACGCACCCGCCGCGGCCGGCGCCGGGTCCCGAGGTGGGCCTGGTGGGCGTCGCTGGTGCTGGGCATCCCCGCGCTCGCCGCATCCGTGGTGATCGGCTACTACTACGCCTCCTTCGCGCGCCTGGTGGACGAACGGCTGCGGGGCGAGCGCGAGCGGGCGGTGCCGCGCATCTACGCGAGGCCGCTCGAGCTGCGGAAGGGCCTGGCCCTCACCGAGCAGCAGCTGGTCGATCGCCTGAACGACCTGGGGTACGCGTACCGCGCGACGGCGTCGAAACCGGGCGAGTTCGCGATCGACGGCCTGGCGGCGACGATCGTCCCGCGAGCCGGTGACGCGGCGGGACAGCTGGTGCGGGCCGTGTTTGCGCGGCCCGCGGTCACCAAGGCCGGCGGGCCGCCGAGGCCGCCCGACCGGATCGACCGGATCGAGGCGAAGGGCCGGGTGGCCGAGGTCATTGCGCTCGATCCGCCGCTGCTGACGTCGATGGCGACGGGCGAGCGCGAGAAGCGGCGCCTGGTGCCCCTGTCGCGGATACCCCCGCACGTGGTGCAGGCGGTCCTCGCGATCGAGGATCGCCGGTTCTACGATCACCCCGGGGTGGACCTCATCCGCATTGCCGGCGCCGCCTTCACCAACATGTTCGAGGACAAGCCGTACCTCGAGGGCGGCAGCACGATCACCCAGCAGCTGGTGAAGAACGTCTTTTTGGCGTCGGTCGTTCCCAACCCGAAGGCGAAGTCGTACAAGCGCAAGCTGCTCGAGCAGTTCATGGCGGTCGTCCTCGAGCGCCGCGCCTCGAAGGACGAGATTCTCGAGCTGTACCTGAACGAGGTGTACCTCGGGCAGCGCGGATCGTTCGCCATCCACGGCGTGGCCGAGGGGGCGAAGCTGTTCTTCGGGAAGGACGTGGCCAACGTGACGCTGCCCGAGGCCGCCACGCTGGCCGGGGTGATCCACTCACCCTACTACCTGTCGCCGTTCACCTCGCCCGAGCGGGCGCGCGAGCGCCGCAACGTGGTACTGAGGCTGATGGCCGAGGCCGGGTTCGTGGCGCGCGAGGCAGCCGAGGTGGCCAGCCGCGAAGACCTGGGAATCGTGCCGCGGGCGCTCGAGGCCGAGGCCCCGTACTTCGTGGACATGATCGGCCAGCAGCTTGCCGAGCAGCACCCCGAGTTCCTGCAGACCTCCGGCCGGCTCGACGTCTACACCACGCTCGACCTGCACATGCAGCGGATCGCGCAGGACGCCGTGCGCGAGGGGCTGCTCGCGGTGGACGCCCTGCTGGCGAAGCGCAAGCGATCGGGGGTGCCGCAGGCGGCGCTGCTCGCCGTGGACCCGCGAACGGGGGAGATCCTGGCCTGGGTTGGCGGCCGGTCGTACAACCAGTCGCAGTTCAACCGGGTCACCGCGGCCCGGAGGCAGCCGGGCTCGGTCTTCAAACCGTTCGTCTACCTCGCGGCCTTCGAGCAGGCGGCCGAGGAGGGGCGGGCCGATCTCACGCCCGCCACGGTGGTGCCCGACGAGCCGACCACGTTTCTCTTCGGGGACGAGCCGTACGAGCCCCGCAACTACGAGGACGAGTACGACGGGCTGATCACGCTGCGGCGCGCGCTCGCGCACTCGCGCAACTGCGCCACCGTCCGGCTGGCCGAGATGGTGGGCTACGACACGGTGGCGCGGTTCTGGAAGCGCTTCGGCACCGCCACCTCTCCCAAGCCGTATCCCTCGATCGCGCTCGGAGCGTTCGAGGCGACCCCGTTCGAGATCGCGACCGCCTATACCGTCTTCCCGAACCTCGGCGAGATCAGGAAGCTTCACGCGATCAAGCGGATCAGCGCCGACGGAACGGCCGTGACGCCCCCGCCGCCCTCGCCCCAGCGCGTGGCACGCGCCGCCACGGCATACCTCGTCGAGAACATGCTGCGCAGCGTCGTCAACGAGGGCACCGGGGCGGCCGTGCGCGGGTCGGGCTTCGCCCTCGACGCCGCCGGGAAGACCGGCACCACCAACGACCTGCGCGACGCCTGGTTCGTGGGGTTCACCGCGGAGCTTCTCACCGTGGTGTGGGTCGGCTTCGACGACAACCAGGCGCTGGGGCTCTCGGGGGCGCAGGCCGCGCTCCCGATCTGGACGTCGTTCATGGCGCGCGCCTTGGCGGGCCGCCCCAACACGCCGCTCCCCGAGGCCAGCGACGTGGTCCGCGTCGAGATCGATCGCGACAACGGCAGGCTCGCCGTGCCCGGGTGCCCGCGCACGTTCCGCGAGGCGTTCGTCGCCGGCACCGAGCCGCTCGAGCCGTGCGAGCTGCACCGGTTTTGAGCTCGGGGCCAGGGGCTGGGGGCTAGGCGGATGGCACTGGACCTCTTCAAGGCGCTCGTCGAGGCAGCCGCCCGGGGCGAAGCGGTTGCGCTCGTGACGGTCGTGGCAACCAGCGGATCGACGCCGCAGCGCGTGGGCGCCAAGATGATCGTCTTCCGCGACGGCCGGACCCTGGGGACGATCGGCGGCGGCTGCTATGAACACGACGCCGTGCTGAAGGCGCGCGAGGCGCTGACCACCGGGCGGCCAGAACTCTTGCATTACAGCCTGACCGACGAGCTGGCCGCAGACACCGGCCTGATCTGCGGTGGTCAGATGGAGGTGTTCGTGGAGCCGATCCGCCAGCCGGCCCGGCTGTACATCGCGGGCGCCGGGCACATCTCGGTCGAACTGGCCCGGCTTGCCGCGAACGTCGATTTCGTGGTCACCGTGGTGGACGACCGGGAGCGGTTCGCCTATCGCGAACGCTTCCCCGCCGCCGTGGTCGTCGTGGACGAGATCCCGTCCTGGTTCGATCGACAGGAGTTTCCAGCCGACGCGTACTTCGTGGTCGTCACGCGCGGCCACCGGCAGGATCTCGACACGGTCCGGGTTCTCGTCAAGCGCCCCTCGAGTTACCTGGGCCTCATCGGCAGCCGGGCGAAGGTCCTGAAGGTGATCGACGCCCTTGCCGAGGAGGGGGCGCCGCGCGAGCGGCTCGATGCCCTGCACGCCCCGATCGGCCTCGACATCGGCGCCGTCACCCCGGCCGAGATCGCCGTCAGCATCGTCGCCGAGCTGGTGGCGGCGCGGTCGGGGCGCCTGGCCGCCCCGCACGTCGCGGCGTGCTCGCTGTGCTCGAGCCTTCCCCGCGTTACTCGTTGAGGATGTGGCGGTTAGAGCCAAGGACCCCGGCCGATCGTGTATAATGACGTTAGCACTCTCTGAGACGGACTGCTAATGCACCCCTCGAGGCTTTCCGACAGGTCGCGTCGCATTCTCGCGGCCCTGGTCGCCGAGTACGTCGAAACCGGCGTGCCGGTCGCTTCGGGAACCCTCGCCGTCAAAGGGGGACTCGGCCTGTCGTCGGCGACGGTCCGAAACGTGCTGGCGTCCCTGGAGGAGCAGGGCTACGTCTATCAGCCGCACACCTCTGCGGGGCGGGTGCCGACCGACCTCGGCTACCGCTGCTACGTGGACATGCTGCTCGAGTCGCGGCGGCCGGCAAGGGCGCCGGGGATCGAGGCCCAGCTGCTGGCACAGGCTGGAGAGTCGCCGCTGATGGAAGAGGCGTTGACGACGGCCTCACACGTGCTGTCCGAGGCGTCGCACCACGTCGGGTTCGCCCTCGCCCCGGCGGCCGAGGAGGACGCGTTCCAACGCATCGAGTTCGTGCCGCTCGGCGATACCCGCATCCTGGTCGTCGTCGTCATGCGCCGCGGCCAGATCACCAACAAGGTGGTGGACGTCGGTGAGCAGATCACCGCCGACGACCTGCACATGGCCGGCAAGTACCTCAACGAGGAGTTCGCAGGCCGGCCGTTGCAGCAGGTGCGGGCGGCGGTCATGGCACGGCTGGCCGAAGAGCGCACGCTCTACGACCGCCTGATGTCGCGGGCCCTGCGGATCGCGCAGTCCACCTTCGAGGAGCTGTCCACCCGGCAGGAGCTGTTCATCGAGGGGTTCGCGGGCCTGATCGAGGAAACGGCCGAGGGGTCGGTCTCGCTGGGCACGCTGCGCGCGCTGCTGAAGATGATCGAGGAGAAGCACCGCCTGCTGCGCATCCTCTCCGAGTACATGGAAGGGCCTGGCCTGACGGTGATCATCGGGGAGGAGCACCGGGCACCCGACCTCCGGCCCTTCAGCCTGGTGACGGCCAGCTACAGCGATGGCGGCCGCCGCGGCAGCATCGGGGTGATCGGCCCGACGCGCATGCGCTACTCGAAGGCCATCTCGATCGTGGACAGCGCGGCGCGGACCATCACGCGGCTCCTGCAACAGGGCACAGGGGACTAGGAATTCATGGAGCAACAGGACGAAACGGCCGCGCGGCCTCAAGAGGAGGCCGCCCCGGCCGAGGAGCGGGCCGAACAGGCGGCTGCCGCCGAACTCGACCCGGCGGCCCTCGAGCGCGAGCGAGACGAGTACAAGGACCTGCTGCTGCGCAAGAGCGCCGAGTTCGACAACTACCGGAAGCGCGTGGAGCGCGAGCGGCGGGAGATCATCCAATACGCCGCGTCCGAGGTGTTCGAGGGACTGCTGCCCATCCTGGACGATTTCGAGCGGGCGTTGCGCGCCCCGGCCGGCGACTCGGTCGAGGCGTACCGCCAGGGCGTCGAGCTGATTCGCAAGCAGCTGCTCGACTTCCTCGCCAAGCACGATGTCAGGCCGATCGAGGCGCTCGGCGCTGCGTTCGATCCCCGCTTCCATGAAGCGGTGACCTACGAGGAGCGGCCGGGCAGCCGCGACGGCGAAGTGATCGAGGAAATCCGCCGCGGGTACATGCACGGGGACCGGCTGCTGCGTCCCGCCGTGGTAAGGGTAGCCAAGGCGTGAGCAAGCGAGACTACTACGAGGTGCTCGGGGTCGGCCGCAACGCGACCGACCAGGAGATCAAGAGCGCGTACCGCAAGCTCGCGTTGAAGTACCACCCCGACCGCAACCCCGGGAACAAGGACGCCGAGGAGAAGTTCAAGGAAGCGGCCGAGGCGTACTCGGTGCTCGCTGACGCCGACAAGCGCGCGGCCTACGACCGCTTCGGCCACGCGGGCGTCTCGGGCGCCGGGGCCGCCGGCTTCGACCCCTCGATCTTCCAGGGCTTCGGCGACGACATCTTCGGCGGCCTTCGCGACATCTTCGGCGACATCTTCGGGATGGGCGCCGGGCGGCGCGGCGGCCCGCAGCGGGGCGCCGACCTGCGGTACGACCTCGAGATCCAGTTCGAGGAATCGGCCCGCGGCCTCGAGACCACCATCCAGATCCCCCGGCAGGAGACCTGCGAGACGTGCCGCGGCTCGGGGGCCGCACCCGGCAGCGGCCCGTCGATCTGCCCGCACTGCGCGGGGCGTGGTCAGATCCGTTACCAGCAGGGCTTCTTCACCGTCGCGCAGACGTGCCGGCAGTGCGGCGGCTCGGGCCGGATCATCACTCGCCCCTGCCCCGACTGCCGCGGTGCCGGGCAGGTGGCCCGCGAGCGGAAGCTCTCCGTGCGCATCCCGCCCGGCATTGCCAGCGGCCAGCGCCTGCGCCTCTACGGCGAGGGCGAGGCCGGCGCGGCGGGCGGCCCGCCCGGCGACCTCTACGTGGTCGTGCACGTGCAGGACCACCCCGTGTTCCGCCGCGAGGGCGACGACCTGGTGTGCCGGGTGCCGGTGACCTTCCCGATCCTGGCGCTCGGCGGCACGATCGAGATCCCGACACTCGACGGCACCGAGCCTTTCGAGGTCCCCGCCGGCACGCAGAGCGGCCACGTCTTTCGCGTGCGCGGCAAGGGCATGCCCTCGGTGAACGGGCGCGGCCGCGGCGACCTGCTCGTCGCCGTGCAGGTAGTCACGCCGAAGAAGCTCACGCGCGAGCAGCGCACCCTGCTCGAGCAGCTCGCCAAGGCGATGCCCATCGAAAAGGTGAAGGCGCCCAAGGACGACACCGAGGACGAGAGGAGCGTCTTCGACCGCGTGAAGGACATCTTCAGCTGACCCGATGCCCAAGGCCTGGCCCGCGCTCGACGTCCGCTTCACGGCCGTAACGCCGGAGGCGCGCACTCAGACAGCCGACCTTCTCGCGGCAGCGCTCGATGACCTCCACCCCACCGCCATCGAAGAGCGCGACGCCGGCTGGCGGGTATTCTTCGCAAGCGCTGCCGGAAGGGATGCCGCGGGTCGCGCGCTGGCCCGCCTCGGTCCCGCCGTCGAACCCGTGCCCATCGAGGTGGACGACGAAGACTGGGCGCGCCGCAGCCAGGAGACGCTGGGCATCGTCCGCGTGGGGCGGGTCCTCGTCACGCCGCCCTGGCTGACGCCGCCGGCGGAGGATGGCGACCTCGTGGTCACGATCCTGCCGTCGATGGGATTCGGCACCGGCCACCATCAGACGACGAGGTTGTGCCTGGCGCTGCTCCAGGCGCGCGACCTCTCGGGCCTTCGCGTGCTGGACGTCGGCACGGGCTCGGGCGTGCTGGCCATCGCCGCCGCCCGCCTGGGCGCGGCGTCGGTCGTCGCCGTAGACGACGACGCGGATGCGATCGCGGCGGCGGCCGAGAACCTCGGGCTGAACGGCGCCGAGAGGGCGGTCACCCTCCGCCACGGTGACTTCCGCGGGATGACCGGCCTGGCTGCCGACCTCGTGCTGGCGAACTTGACCGGGGCGCTGCTGATCGGGCAGGCTGGGACGCTCGCGGCCGCGGTCGCCCCGGGAGGAAGCCTGGTTGCAAGCGGTCTCACGCTCGACGAGGAGGAGGCCGTGACCACGGCTCTCGCCGCGCAGCTCGCACAAGCCGGCCGCCTCGTCGAGGGCGAATGGGTCGGTCTCCGATTCGACCGGCGCTGAGCGTTCCCCGTTTTCGCGGTCCCCGGTCTTCGGTCCGCGTTCTCCGTTTTTCGTGTCGGTTCCGTCGCCCCCCGAAGGTCTCCCGATGCACGTGCGTTTTCACGCCCCGGGCCTCGAGCCCGGGGACCGTTCCGCGGTTCTCTCCGCCGAAGAGAGCGGCCACGCGGTGCGTGTCCTGCGCGTGCGCCGCGGGTCGGAGGTCCGGCTCTTCAACGGCCGCGGGTACGAGTGCGAGGCCGTGGTCGAGAACCCCGCGCCGGCAGGATTGACGCTGCGCATCGTGGGCCCGGTCTGCCCGCGCCCCGAGCCGCGCGTCAGGCTCACCCTTGCGCAGGCCGTGCTGAAGGGCGACGGGATGGACGAGGTGGTGCGCGACGCCGTGATGCTGGGAGTGCGGGCGATTGTCCCGGTCGTCTCGGCACGCGCGGAAACCGATCGCGCCCGGCTGCTGAAAGCGCGGCGCCGCGAGCGGTGGCAGCGGATCGCGGTCTCGTCGGCCAAGCAGTGCGGCCGCGCAGTCGTCCCCGAGGTCCACGAACCGGTCACCTTCGAGGAGATCGTGGCGGCCCTGGCGGATCCGATCCGGCTGATGCTCGCCGAGCCCGCCGTCGAAGGGTCGGCCGCGCTCGACCTGTCCTCGCTGCCAGGCCCCGTCTCGGCCGCGCTCCTCGCGGGGCCGGAAGGCGGGTGGACGGCGAGCGAAGTGTCGCTGGCCACCTCGTCGGGGTGGGCCCGCCTGACGCTCGGCTCGCGCACGCTGCGCGCCGATGCCGCGGCCGCCGTCGCGATCCCGGTGCTGCAGTATCTCTGGGGGGACCTGTAGGGGGGCTCAGGGCTCAAGGCTCAGGACTCGAGCGCCTGGCGAAGGCGGGCTCGGGGCTCACGCGTAGGGTATACTCCGGCGCGATGTTCTTTCGCGGTCAGATCATCGGGAAGTACCAGATCCTCTCCTCGCTCGGCAGCGGCGGCTTCGGCGCCGTCTACCTGGCCGAGGACACCTGGATCCGGAAGAAGGTCGCGCTGAAGGTCCCGCACAGGCAGAACATCGACTTCGGCGAGCTGATCAAGGAACCCCGCCTGCTCGCCTCCCTGAGCCACCCGAACATCGTCTCGATCCTGACGGCCGAGAAGCAGGAGAACGTCTTCTTCATCGTCATGGAGTACGTGCGGGGTGAGACGCTGGAGAGCATCATCGCCCGGACGGGGGCGCTGGACCTGACGCGGGCGCTGGACTTCACCTGCCAGATCTGCAACGCGCTCGATCACGCGCACACGCAGGGAGTGCTTCACCGCGACCTGCGGCCCGCCAACGTGCTGGTGTCGGAAGCGGGCATGGCCAAGGTGGCCGACTTCGGCACCGCGCGGTTCCTGGAGATTGCCTCGCAGGGGACCACGGTGATTGGCAGCCCGCCGTACATGGCGCCCGAGCAGTTCCAGGGGAAAGCGGTCTTCGCCTCGGACATCTACTCGCTCGGCGTGACCATGTACCAGATGATCACGGGGAGCCTCCCGTACGACACGCCGTCGCCGGCCGCGTTGCAGAAGCTGATGCGGGGCGAGCTGTTCCAGCCGCCGCGCGCGCGAAACAGCCGGATCCCCAGGGAGCTGAACGAGATCGTAATGCGCGCGCTGGCGCCAGCCGTCAACGATCGCTATCAGCGCGCCGGCGAGCTGCTCGACGACCTGCTGGCGGCCCGCAGCAAGTGGGTGTCGTCGCGGGCGGGGCGTTCCCCGGTCACACCGGTGCGCCCGGGGCCGGCCAGCCCGCAGCTGCAGGAGATCCAGGGGCGGCTGCGCGCTCGCGAAGCTCCCCCGCCGCGGTTCTGCTGGCAGTGCCGCAAGCCGCTGCACCCGCGCGCCGACCGCTGCCCGTTTTGCGGCGAAGTGCAGTGAATGCTAAGATCTTCGAGGCCCTCCGACAACTTCCCCGGCGATCCGCACGAACTCCCACACTCGAGGTGACAAGATGGCCTTCCCGGAAACCGGCACGATCTGGATGAACGGGTCGCTCGTCGCATGGAAGGACGCCACCATTCACATCGCGTCCCACGTGATCCACTACGGAAGCAGCGTGTTCGAGGGCGCACGCTGCTACGACACCCCGAATGGCCCGGCGTGCTTCCGGCTCGACGCGCACCTCCGCCGCCTCTACAACTCGGCCAAGATCTACCGGATGGAGTACCAGGCCAGCCTCGAGGAGTTGCGCGACGCGGTGCTCGACACGATTCGCGCCAACGGCTTCCGCGCCTGCTACATCCGCCCGCTGGTCTACCGGGGGTACGGCGCCCCGGGCGTGAACCCGCTGGGCTCGCCCGTCGAGGCGGCCATCCTGGTGTGGGAGTGGGGCAAGTACCTCGGCCCGGAGGCGCTGGAGAAGGGGGTTGACGTCCGGGTCAGCTCGTGGCGGCGCAGCGCCCCCGACACCTTCCCGACGCTCGCCAAGTCGAGCGCGAACTACGCGAGCGGCCAACTCATCAAGATGGAGGCGCTCATCGAGGGGTACACCGAGGGGATTGCGCTCGACACCTTCGGCTACGTCAGCGAGGGCAGCGGCGAGAACCTGTTCCTGGTTCGCGACGGGGTCCTCTACACGCCGCCGCTGCAGTCCTCGGTGCTGCCCGGCATCACCCGCGACTCGATCCTGACGCTGGCGCGCGACCTCGGGTACCCGGTTCGCGAGGAGGTCATCCCGCGCGAGGCCCTGTACATCGCCGACGAGCTGTTCTTCGTCGGCACGGCCGCCGAGATCACGCCCATCCGATCGGTTGACAGGATCGTGATCGGCGAGGGCCGCTGCGGCCCGGTGACCAAGCGCCTGCAGCAAGCGTTCTTCGACACGATCAACGGCGTCCTGCCCGACCGGCGCCACTGGCTGACGTACGTGTATCCGGACAGGGGATCGGCCGATAAGACCACGCAGGAAGACGCCGTCACCCGGTAACGGGCCACCGCGGCGGATGGCGTGCGGCTGTCAGGCCATAACACCATGCACGTCAATGACTTGCTGAAGATCGCCGTCGAGAGCGGAGCGTCCGACCTCCACCTCAAGGTGGGCAGCTACCCGATGATGCGGGTGGCCGGCATGCTGACCCCCGCCTCGGAGGAGAAGCGGCTCACGCACGAGGACACGGTCACCATGGCCGCCTCGATCATGTCGGCCGCCCAGCGCCAGAAGTTCAAGGAAGCCCAGGAGGTCGACCTCGCCTACAGCGTGCAGGGGCTGGGGCGGTTCCGCTGCAACGTGTTCCAGCAGCGGGGCACCATCGGCATCGTGCTGCGCGTGATCCCGTTCGGGATCCGGACGATCGACGAGCTGGGGCTGCCGCCGGTGCTGGCGCGGATTGCCGACGAGGACCGCGGCCTCGTCCTCTGCACGGGGACGACCGGGTCGGGCAAGAGCACCACGCTGGCCGCGATGGTGGACCACATCAACAACACGCGCTGCACGCACGTGGTCACCATCGAGGATCCGATCGAGTTCCTGCACCGCGACAAGCGCTCGATCGTGAACCAGCGCGAGGTCACGGTGGACACCCACTCGTTCGCGCAGGCGCTGCGCAGCGCGCTGCGCCAAGACCCCGACGTGATCCTGGTCGGCGAGATGCGCGACTTCGAGACGAGCGAGACGGCGCTGGTCGCGGCCGAGACCGGCCACCTGGTCCTCTCGACGCTCCACACCCTCGACGCGACCGAGACCATCAACCGCATCATCGCCGTCTTCCCCCCGCACCAGCAGAAGCAGGTCCGGCTGCAGCTCGCCAGCGTGCTGAAGGCGGTCATCTCGCAGCGCCTCATCCCGCGGGCGGACGGCCTGGGTCGGTGCGCGGCCGTCGAGGTGATGGTGACGACACCGTTCATCCGCGACTGCATCGTGGACAAGGAGAAGACGCACCTGATCCCGGGCGCGATCGCGGCCGGCACGTCGCAGTACGGCATGCAGACCTTCGACCAGTCGATCTTCTCGCTCTACGAGCAGGGGATCGTCAGCTACGAGGAGGCGCTGCACTGGGCGACCAACGTTGACGAGTTCAAGCTGAAGGTGCAGGGGATCGCGATGACCTCCGACGCCGCGCGCGACGAGATGGCGCGGGCGGGGTTTGCCGGCGGCACTGCCACGCCCGAGGTGACGCGGTTCCGGAAGTGACGGGAAAGCAGAAGCGCAGAATGTAGAATGCGGGAATGTGGAACGGGGACGGAGGCACCTTCGTCCCCGTCCTGCCCCGGCAGTCTGCGGTTCTGTCCATGTCCAACCCCACGTACTCCGCCGCCCTGGCGATGCAGGCGCGGCGCGAGCTCTACGAGCGGCAGCTGCGCGAACGGCTCGAGCGCCGCGAGCACCCGCCGACCGCCATCGACGAGGCCGTGACCCGCCTGCGTGCATCGGGCCTGCTCGACGACCGCCGGGTGGCGCGCGCGGCGGCGCGGGTCGAGGCGCAGGTCCGCTCGCGCGGGCGCCTGCGCGTGCTGCAGCGGCTGCACGCGCTCGGGATCGCCCCCGAGGTGGCTGCCGAGGCCGCCGAAGAGGTGTTCCAGGGTATCGACGAGGAGGACCTGCTCGAGGCGGCGATCGGGCGCCGCCTGCGCGGCGCGTCTCCGCGCATCCGGGATGCCGCCCACTTCCGCCGGCTCCACCAGCAGCTCGTCCGGCAAGGCTTCGCCCCGTCAGCCGTCACACGAGCGCTCAAGCAACGCTGGAAGGGCGAGCTGGACCAGGAAGCCTGACCCCCAGCACCCGCCTTCGCCAAACGCTCGCTTCCCTCGCGGCTCCGCCGGGCAAGCCTTCAGCACCCCGGCACCAGCACCTCCTGCACCTCCGGCACCCCCTGCACCTCCGGCACGACACGCGTAGGCTACAATGTCCTGTTATGACTTCCTCGGAAATCCGTGCCTCCTTCCTGGACTTCTTTGCCCGGAACGGTCATCGCATCGTGGCAAGCTCACCGCTGGTCCCGGCCAACGACCCCACCCTGCTCTTCACCAACGCCGGGATGAACCAGTTCAAGGACGTCTTCCTCGGCCGGGAGCGGCGCGAGTACACGCGGGCGGCCTCCTCGCAGAAGTGCATGCGGGTGAGCGGGAAGCACAACGACCTCGAGAACGTGGGGCCTTCGCCGCGCCACCACACGTTCTTCGAGATGCTCGGCAATTTCTCCTTCGGCGACTACTTCAAGACCGAGGCGATTGCCTTCGCCTGGACGCTGCTCACCGAGGTGTGGAAGCTTCCCTCCGAGCGCTTGCACGCCACGATTTTCAGCCACTGGGGCAAGGTGCCGCAGGTGCCGCGCGACGAGGAGGCGTACGCGGTCTGGAGGAAGTACCTGCCGGCCGAGCGGATCAGCGAGCTGGGCGAGGACAACTTCTGGGCCATGGGCGACACGGGGCCGTGCGGCCGCTGTTCCGAGGTGCACTACTTCCGCGGCGACCACCTGCCCTGCCCCGAGCCGGTGTGCCTCGGCGTGGCCTGCTCGTGCGACCGCTACGTCGAGATCTGGAACAACGTGTTCATGGAGTTCGACCGCCAGCCGGACGGGACCTTGAACCCGCTGCCCGCCCCCTCGATCGACACGGGCATGGGCCTCGAGCGGATCACCGCCGTGCTGCAGGGCGTCCTCTCCAATTACGACACCGACCTGTTCAGGCCGCTGCTCGACGAGATCGGGACGCTGGCCGGCGCCCGCTACGGCGGGTCGATGGAGCCGCGCGACATCTCCATGCGCGTCATTGCCGACCACGCGCGGGCGGCCACCTTCCTCATCGCCGACGGCGTGGTGCCGTCCAACGAGTTCCGCGGCTACACGCTCCGCCGCATCATGCGGCGCGCGATGACCCACGGGAAGCACCTCGGCATGACCGAGCCGTTCCTCTATCGTCTCGTTGCCGTCCTGGCCCGCGAGATGCGGGACGCGTACCCCGAGCTGCGCGAACAGCGCGAGTACGTCGAGCGGATGATTCGCGGCGAGGAGGAGCGCTTCGAGTCGGTGCTCCGGCTCGGTTTGCCCAAGCTCGAGGAAAGCCTCGAGCGGGCCGCGGCCTCGGGCGGCGTGCTCGCGGGCGACGAGGCGTTCCGTCTCTACGACACCTTCGGCGTGCCGCGCGACTTCATCGAGGACTTGGCCGGGCAGCGCGGGGTGGCCCTCGATCGCGCCGGCTTCGAGCGCGCCATGGAGGGACAGAAGGAAAAGGCGCGCGCCCGCCACGCCTTCGGCCTTGCCGCGGCCGGGAGCGGCGTCCTCGAGACGGCCACCGAAACGCTGCGCGGACGGCCAGACGTGTTCGAGGGGTACGGCACCACCCGCCTCGACCACCTCACGGTGATTGCGCTCATCGACGAGGACGGTCGCCCGGTGCCCGAGCTGAGGGAGGGCCAGGGAGGCTACCTCGCGCTCGACCGGACGCCGTTCTACGCTGAGGCCGGCGGCCAGGTCTCGGACACGGGCGTAATCACCAGCGCGTCGGGTGCCAGGGCCAGGGTCGAGGGCCTCGTGCGCGTGGCCGACCGCCCGCGCCTCCACGAGGTCGTCATCGAGAACGGCGCGGTTCGCGAAGGCGACGCCGTCACGGCCGAAGTGGACGAGGAGCTGCGCAACGCGACGCGGCGGAACCACACCGCGACGCACCTGCTGCACGCGGCCCTGCGGCGGGTGCTCGGGTCGCACGTCAAGCAGGCCGGGTCGCTCGTGGCGCCCGATCGCCTCCGCTTCGACTTCGTGAACCCCGAGCCGCTCACCCCCGAACAGCTGGCCGAGATCGAGCGGCTGGTCAACGCCGAGATCCTCCGCAACACCCCGGTCGAAACCGAGGTGCGCGCCACCGAGGAGGCGATTGCTGCCGGAGCGATGGCGCTCTTCGGCGAGAAGTACGGCGACCGGGTCCGTGTGGTCTCGGTGCCAGGCTTCAGCCAGGAACTGTGCGGCGGCACGCACGTTGCGGCGACGGGCGACATCGGCTGTTTCGTGATCGTCCACGAAAGTGGCGTCGCGGCCGGCCAGCGCCGGATCGAAGCGCTGACGGGCCACGGGGCGCTGCACTTCTACCACGAGCAGCGCAAGGCGCTCGCCGGCGTCCTCGAGGCGCTCAAGGTCCCCGCCGACCAGGCGCCGGGCGCGATCGAGCGGCTGCAGGCCGACCTCAAGCGCCTGTCCCGCGAGAACGCCCAGCTGAAGGTGCAGCTGGCGACCGCCAGCCTGGCGGGGACCTCCGCGTCAACGGCGGCGCCAGCCGCGCAGGCCGGCGCGGGCGGCATCGCGCTCGTCGCCCGCCGCGTGCAGGGCCTCAACAAGGCCGGCCTCGGCCAGATGGCCGACTCGCTCAAGGGCCAGATCAAGAGCGGCGTGGTGGTGCTCGCCTCCGAGAACGGCGGCCGGGTTGCGATTGTCGTGTCGGTCACCAAGGACCTCGTCCCGAAGATCCACGCGGGGCAGATCGTCAAGCGCCTCGCACCAATCGTCGGCGGCGGCGGAGGCGGGCGCCCCGACTTCGCGGAGGCCGGCGGCAAAGATCCGTCGGGAATCGAGCGGATGCTGGAAGAAGCGAAGGCGGTGGTAGAGGAGATGGAGGGGGGGTAGTTCTTCGTTCTTGGTCTTTAGTTCTTAGTTCTTAGTTCTTAGGCTTCCTGGGTGGAGGGGAGCTTGAGGCGCTGGATGAGCGAGCGCGTCACCTTGGCCAGCTGCTCGGCCTGGTTGATGAGGCACGCGGGAGCCTCCGGAAGCGACGGGGAGAGCCGTTCACACAGCTCCAGGCAGGTGACGCTCTCTTTCAAGGATCGGTACGAGTCGCCGAGGAACCGGGCGAAATCGGTGTTCGCTTCGCAGGCCGCGCCTTCCGCAATGTTGAGGGGAACTGACGTACAGGCCCTCTTCAGCTGGTCAGAAAGGTTGTACCGCTCATCCTTCGGCAGCTGAAGGCACCAGTGGTACACCTCCACAACGTAATCCATCGACCGCTTACAGATCTTTAGCTGCCGGTGATCCTGCATCCCCTGCCCCGGCGTTGAGCGAGACACGCAACTCACAACTAAGAACCAAAACCCAACGACTAATCACTAATACCCGACCCTCTCGTAACTCCCCGTCGCCGGTGGGGAATCGGAGTACCGCGTCACCGGCTTCCCTTCCACCAGCTCCACCCACTTGTAGATCACCAGCTTGGGCTTGGCGGAGGCCGAGACGGTCGTTCGCGCCCGCACCTTGCGCACGTAGTCGCGGGTTTCACGGTAAGGCGGAATGCGGTTGCCGTAGCGCCCCACGGCCGTGGGGCCGGCATTGTAGGCGGCAAGCGCCAGTTCCTCGTTGCCGCCGAAGCGGTCGAGCAGGTGGCGAAGGTAGGCGACTCCCCCGCGGACGTTCTGCTCGGGATCGAACGGGCGCTCGACGCCCAGGGCGGCCGCGGTCTCCGGCATCAGCTGCATCAGGCCCATCGCCCCCTTGGGCGAGATGGCGCGCGGGTTGTAACCCGATTCGACCTGTACGACGGCGCGCACCAGGTCGGGGCGGATGCCATGGGCCTCGGCGTAGTACACGATCAAGTCGTCGAACTGCTCACGGTACGCCTTGGAAACGGCACGGGTCACCCGCACCCGCTGGGTCGTGTTCACGGCCTCGAAGGTCCGCACAGCCACCGACGGATCTGAGGGTGGCACGTCGGAGAGCACCAGCGTGCCGGACGCGTCGCGGTAGCTGTAGATCTGGGCCGAGGCGGGGACGGCCACTCCCCAAATGATCGCCAGACTGGACAGGAAGATGGGCAGACCTCGAGGCACGGTTGGACAACCTCAGATCGGGTATCGGCTGTCGCGGCAGAATTCTACAGCCCCTCGGAAGGGATCAGGGTGGCGGGAATCGGAGAAACTGAACCCATTTGTCGTACCTAGGCGCCTTCCCCGTTGTGTTCCGCCGGCTGCGGCATCTTCCGCGTCGATCCGCTGATCGCACCTTCTACCGCGAACTCCTCCGGCCTCCGCGGAGGGATGCTACACCGGTTCTTCCGCTTCCACGTCCACCGGGTCGGTACGCTCGATCAGGCGGCCGAGCAGCTCGATGGCCAGCAGGCTCTCGGCGACGAGCGCGACCGAAAACACCAGCGCCGCGCCCGCCACACCAGCCCAGCCGACCAGGTGGAACAGGACGAAGCCGGCGGCCCCTGCCACGGCCGCGGCGGGCAGTACGCCAAGCACCACGAGCAGCAGCGTGCCGGCGAACACCAGCACCTGCTGCCCCATCGCCTCGACGCCCCGCGGGCGGTTCGACCCGGTCGGAATCCAGCCCGGAAAGACAACGACCGCGGCGTTCTGGATCACGAGCTGCGCGAGCAGGAACGAGGGAGCCGCGAGGGCTGCGGCCAGCCCCAGCCACGCCCTGCGGGCAAGCGTGAGCCCCGCGAAGCTGAGGCCCTCCGACAGCACGAGGGCGATGGCCAGCAGGATCCAGACGCCGAAGGTCAGCACGAGCGCCGGGGCGAGCACCTCTCCCCGCACGAGTGCCGCCCCGCGAACGGGCCACGTCTTCAGCACCGCAAGCCGCGGCAGGTCGTGGCGCAGGTCGTACCGTACCATGTGGGGGCCGAGCAGCGTGAGCACGCCGGCCACCATCAGCGCGACGGGCGCGACGCCAAGGCCAACCTCGCCAATGGCAGCGGCGCCAGCCAGCACCAGCAGCGGCACGACGAGGCGAAGCACGACCCGCAGCGTCAGGTACCGCCCGCCGAGGATCAGGTTCTTCCACAGAATGGCCACCTCGGCCGGCCCCGACGGCGCAAGCGCGAACGGCGCCCTGCGGGTGACGGGCCTGGGCGCCTGCCGGCGCCCGCTGGCCTGTTCGCGCTCGGCCGCCCCTGCGGCCTCCTCGAGCGTCGTCTCCGAGCGTAGTACCCACCAGTAGTTGAGCCCCAGCAGCAGCACCGCCGGCCACGCCGAGGCGAAGAAGTCCCGGGCGGTAGTAGCCAATACCGGGGCAATCAGCATGGAGAAGGGCCACAGGGCGGCGGCCGCGGGACCGCTCGAGAAGAGGTCGAAGATTCGCCGCATGGCGGGGCCGAACGGCAGCGACACGAGGGCGGGCAGGTTCACCAGCCACGTCCCCAGGATCACCGCCGACAGCGCGCCGACGGTGGCCAGCGCGACCCAGGCCCGGCGTGGCGGGCGACCGCGGCGCCGGGCGATGCTGGCTCGCGTGAACGCGACCCCGACCAGGTGCAGGCGCAGGGTGGCAAACAGCAACCACCCCCCGAGCAGAAACCAGATCCGCCCCGAGACGGCGGCCCCCGTGAAGAGGGCCACGATTGCGAGGCCGAACACGATGCCGAGCTGCGCGCGCAGCAGCTTGTAGTGCACGAGCTGGCGCCGGCTCACGGGCGCGGTGAAGAAGAACTGCACCTCGGGCCGGCTGAAGCGCAGCGGCGGTTCGGTGGAAGGCCAGAGCCAGGCGGCCAGCGACACGGCCCAGAGCACGAGGCCGCCCGCCACGAGCACGGCCGGGACGATGTCGGCAAACTGCGGATCGACCGTGAAGTCGCCGCGCCTCAAGGTGCGCAGCTGGGGGCGGAGGACGCCCAGGTAGAGGTACGCGAGGCCGGCAACCAGGCCGGCGAGATACCGGGGCTGCCGAAGGCGCTTCAGGCGCGCAGCGACCCGGTTGCGAAGGCTTCGGACGGTCAGGTAGAGGAAGGCCCAGGTCACCTGGCCCGGCCGCCCCGGTCGTGACCCGTGGCCTTGAGGAAGACTTCCTCGAGGTCGGAGTCGGCGGTGAGGTCGGCGCGCGCGGCCAGCTCCTCGAGCGTCCCGTCCGCGATGGCCGTCCCCTTGTTGATGATGACGATGCGCGAGCAGATTTCCTCGACCAGGTGCAGCAGGTGCGACGAGACGAGCACCGCCGCACCGCCGCGCGCGCGCGCCACGATCGTTTCCTTCATGCGCCGGATGCCGATCGGGTCGAGGCCGGTCAGCGGCTCGTCGAAGAGCAGCGCCTGGGGGTCGTGAAGCAGGCCGCACGCGATCATCAGCTTCTGCTTCATCCCGCGCGACAGCTCGCTCGGCAGCGCGTTCTCCTTCCCCGCGAGGTCGAGCTCGTCGAGCAGCGTGGCGCTGCGTTCGTCCACCCGCGGCACGCCGTAGAGGCGCCCCACGAGCCTCAGGTGTTCAGCCACGGTCAGGTACTCGAAGAGCTGCGGTTCGTCGGGCATGAACGCGAGGCGCCGCTTCGCCTCGATTGGTTGCGAGACGATGTCGAAGCCCGCGATACGGGCGGTGCCGGCGCTGGGCGCCTGGATGCCGGCCAGGCACCGCAGCGTGGACGTCTTGCCGGCGCCGTTGGGGCCGATCAGGCCGACCACCTCGGCCGCGCGGACGGTGAACGAGAGGCGATCCACCGCGGTGAGGCGGCCATAGAGCTTGGTGAGGCCGTCGACCTCGATCATCTCGCGGCCCCGATGGCATCGATGGCGGCGCGAACGCGGGCCCTGAGCGCCGGGCGGACCGGCGCCTGCGGCAGCGAGAGCACGCTCTCGAGCGCGTTCCCGTACCACGCCCGCCACGCGTCGTGCAGCACCCGCTCGCCAGCCTCGGCCGCGGCCCGATCGGTCGCGCCGGCGATCAGCTCGGCCGACTGCCGCGCCTCGAGTTCGAGCCGGCGGCGCGCCGCGTCGGCCACCAGGTCGGCGATCGCCCGCGCCTCCTCGTCGCCCGCCGACGCGATCAGCAACGCCGCGGTGCCAACCGAAATGCCCACGTGCGCCATCTCGGTCGGGCTCACCTTGTCGGGCCGATCGAGGTTCGTGTGGTAGTAGCGGTCGGTGAAGTGGCTGACGAGCACCGCGGGGACCCCCGCGTTGAGGAAGATGCTGTGGTCGCTCCCCCCTTCGTACGGGTTGGTCTGCACCACCCAGCCAGTCTCGCGGGCGCGGCGCAGGCAGACGGCCAGCAGCAGGTCGTTGAGGTAACTCCCCTTCAGCGGACGCCGGTACGCGCCCCCGCCCCACCACTCGGTGTGCGGGTCCGAGGGGCGCGGCCACACCGCCGAGGGGTCGGGCTCCTTCTCGATGATGAAAGAGCCGCCGGTCTTCGCGGCGTCCTCTCCCGTCATGTCGAGCGAGATCATCGCGCGTACCGACGCGGCCCGCCCGGGCTCTGCGCGCAGCCACTCGCGGCTTGCGCGCATCTCGTCACCCCAGATGAAGGTGAGCGTGCGGCCGGGACGCGGCAGCGCCTTCGAGGCGATGGCGCCGGCAATTGCCCGCGCCAGCTCCAGCTGCGTGGCGCACCCGCTCGCGTTGTCGTTCGACCCGGGCTCCTGCACGTGCGCCACCATCACGATCCGCTCGCCAGGGCGGGTGGCACCCGGGATCTCGGCCACCAGCATCCGCCCCGGCGAAGGGTGGAACTTCGTCTCGATCTCGACCTTGACGTGAACCGGCCCTTTCTTCAGTCGCTCTTTCAGCCGGCCCGCCACCTTCGGGCTTGCCTTGAAGCCGAAGGCCTGCGCCTTCTCGTCGTACGGGACGGCTCCCCACTGGAAGACCTCGGGCGTCTCGTCCGGCTTGGTGTAGTCGGACGGCCGCTCGGCCGAGATGATGCCGGCGGCACCCCTGGCCCGAACGGCTTCCTGCCACACGCGCCGCACGCTGCTGTCTGTGAGGACGACGGCTCCCTTGACGTCCACCGAGGCATAGTCCTCGGGCTTGTTTCCATCGCCCACGTACACGAGGCGCGTGGTGAGGCCGCCAGGGGGTGTCGGGAACGAGTTGATGCACAGCGCGATGTAGTCGATGACGGGGTCGAAGACCGGCTCGGCCGGGCCCGTCTCCCCCTCGAGGATGGTCATCGCGAAGCGGACCGGCTCCCAGCCGTTCCCGCCGTTCGGGTACTCCTCGTACCACAGGCGCAGCGAGGAACCGCTCGCCCCCTTGCCACCGGTGAAACCAGCCGCGGCCAGTTCAGACCGGACGCGCTCGAGCGAGGCGTTGTAGCCGCTGTTGCCCGACACGCGCCAGTACCGATCCATGAAGGTGACCAGGTCCATCGCGCGCGACGGCTCGAACCTCGACGCCAGCGCGCCGAGGATCGTGTCGGCCAGCCGGGGCAGGAACGTGTCGAGCCCCCCGGCGGCCTGGACCGAGGCGGCGTCGATCCGCTCCTGCTGCACCGCGCGGGTGGCCGGTGCCGGCTGGGCAGCCTGCTGCATCGCCGGCTGGGCAGCCTGCTGCGGCGCCGGCTGGGCGGCCTGCTGCGGCGCGGTTGCTGAAGGATCCTGGCCGGCCATCGAGATGCCGCCGGCCAGAAGGAGGAAGGAGGTGGCCCACCGCGCCCGCCAAGTGCTCGTCATGTCGCACGCCCTGGAAGCAATGCCGGTTCCGACGGCGAAAGAGGCATCTTAGCGCGGCGCTGGCCTGGCCGGAAGCGTGAGCCTGGAGTCTTGCTAGGCAGTCGCGGCAAGACAGCCGTGATCGGCCAGGGCGGCGTGGCGGTTCCACGCCTGGGTCGCGTTCAGGAGGGCGGCAGGGCTGGGGCAGCCGTCGGGCCGACAGTGGTGCGACGGCTCGGAGTCGCCGGGGCGCAGCAACGCCGGCGGCAGCGAGAGAAGACCCGCCACCACCCAGGGGCAGTAGCGGGTGCCGGCTTCGCGCGCAAGCAGCGAGCGGGCCGCGTCGAACGAGAGTGCCGCGCGGTACGGGCGCGGACTGGTCAGTGCGTCGAAGGCGTCCATCACGCTGACGATCCGCACGGGCCAGGGAATGTGGTCCGCGGCCAGGCTGTCAGGGTAGCCGCTGCCATCGAATCGCTCGTGATGGTAGAGGACAATCTCGGCGACCCGTGAGCCGAAGCCGAGGCGATCGACCAGCGCGAGGCCGGTCTCGGGATGCCGGCGCAGGCGGTGCCATTCACGCTCGGTGAGCCGGCCGGGCTTGTCGAGCAGCCGCGGCGGCACCTCGAGCTTGCCGAGGTCGTGGAGCAGGCCGCCCACCCGAATGGCCTCGACGGTCTCGGCGTCGAGGCCATACTGGGTGGCGAGCCGGACCGAGTAGAGAGACACGCGGCGGCAGTGGGCGGCCACCGCCGGGCAGCGCGCCTCCATTGCCGACATGATGTCCTCGAGCCCGCCCACGATCGAGATCGACACAATGCCGCTTTCCGGGGCCAGCCGGCAGGGCGGCCCCTCTCAGGGACGTTTCGGCCGCTCACGGCCGATACAGTAGGGCTTCGACCCGGGCAGTGGCGGCACCGGCGGCAAGGGGCTGGGAAGAGCCCCCTGCGGCCGGGCCGGCTATGCTATCATAAATGTTTGTGCCGGCGCTCCACGCGTCCGGCGTGCCACGCAGATCTCAGAGGGGAAGAACGATTGTGGCCAGCCACGCTTCAGCACTGAAGGCCCACCGACAGAGCCTCAAGCACCGGGAACAGAACCGCCGGTTCCGCTCGCAGCTCCGGACCGCGATCAAGAACATCCGTGCCTCGTTGGCCGCCAAGGACGTCGAGAAGGCCCGCGGGGCGTTCTCGAAGACCGTCGCCCTGATCGACCGCATGGCGGGCAAGGGCATCATCCACCGCAACGCCGCCGCCCGCTACAAGTCGCGGATCCAGATCGGCATCAATAAGCTCTCGGCCTAGGCCGCGTCAGCGAGCAGATCTCCACAACCAGGCGCTCGAGCAGGACCTGCGGGTCGCCGCCCGTGCTCTTCAGCGCAAGGTCGGTTCGCAGGAGCGCGTCGTAGGCGGTGGCCAGCGCCGGCCCGCTGACGGTCCGCTCGACGGCGGACCGCACGAGCCCCAGCACCATGAACGGCACGGCCCCCTCGGCCATCTCCAGGTTCAGCTCGCGAAGGGCCTCGGCCGTCCGCCCGCCCGCCACGGCACCCCAGAGCGCACGTCCGCCCGCGGCAGCCTGCCGCCCGGCCACCGCCTCCACCTCTTCCCGGCTGATCACCGCGGAGCCGGCGGCGTAGAGGAGCACCCGCTCGGCGTCGGCCTTCAGCCGTTCCAGGTCGTCGCCTGCCCGCTGCCGGAGCAGTTGCGCGGCGGACGGATGGAAGCGGACGCCGTGCTCGGCCGCCAGGTCTGCGAGCGGATCCTCGTCGGGCTCGCAGAAGACCACCACGCTGCGGCCGCCGATCTCTTCAAACGCCCGCCGCAGGCCCGGGGCGAAGATCGCCACCGTGGCATGGTCGTGCGGCGCCGCGGCGTACTGGTTCAACGCCTGCAGCGGCGAAGGCCCACCCGTTCTTCCTGGCGAGGCTGACCGTTCCGCAGCTTCTGCCGCCCCTTCGTCGTCAGCCCCAACCTCCTCCGGCTCGTCGTCGGCTTGGCCCTTTCTCCCCAGCACGCGTTCAGCCTGGAGCAGCAAGACGACCCGCCGTGGCGCGAGCAGCGGATAGGCGCTGGCCGCGTCGAGCACCTGCGCCAGCGTCACCTTGTCGGTGCCGTGGAAGCGGTGGACGTTGAAGGCGCGGAAGTCCTCGGGCACCGACTCGGTGAGGGCCGCCGCCAGCCGGCTCATCTCCACGTCGTCAGGACCAGTGACGAGGTAGAGGGGGCCCAGCTCGCCCGAGGCAATCTGGCGCCGGAATGCCGCCGAGGTGAGTGTGCCCTTTGCCATCGCGAACCCAGCCCCAACTCCTAGCCCCTGGCCCCCAGCCCCTAGCCCCTAGCTCCTAGCCCCCAGCCCCTAGAACGCCTCCAGGATTGCCGTCACCAGCGCCTCGGCGAAGTCGGCCGCCAGGCGGTCGACCGCGTTGGACGACTGGCCGAAGAATGCGGCCGGGTCGAGCACGCTCTCGCCGCCGGTCGAGAGCGCGTACTCCTCCCGAAAGACCTGGCTGGGGTTCTGCCAGAGCACCTTCTCGGTGCCCGACTCCACCAGGCGCGCCGAGAGCACCACGCTGATCGTGTACCGGCTGGCCTGTTGATCCTCGTTGAAGCTGGCCGGGGCGATTGAGATGTTGGTGATCTCGGCCAGCAGGATGGCGTCCACCCCGGTGTTCTGCGGCAGCACCTTGTACTTGCCGCGGCCGATGAACTCGGATCGCACGCGCTGGGTGAGGATCTGCTCGACCTCGAGGTAGGGCGTGCGGTTGCCGAAGTTCGGAATGCCGATGACCTGGACCGAATCGGGCAGGAACGAGCCCCGGCCGGCAAGGCTGTACCCGCACGACGCCGACACGCACGCGGCAAGGACGACGGCGGCCGTTCGAAGTCGTGCAACGCGGTTCACGGTCCTCCCCCCAGACTCAGCCCTCAGCACGACCCCACCGGCCTGCCCGCGACTGCGCTCCGCAGAGACGTTTCAACGTGCCACCACGTTCACCAGCTTGCCGCGCGCGACGATCACCTTCTGCACGGTCTTGCCGGCGGTGTGCAGGCGCACCGACGCCTCGGCGAGCGCCGCCTCGCGCAGGGCGTCCTCGGTGATATCGGCGGGCACCGTCAGGCGTCCGCGCAGCTTCCCGTTCACCTGCACGGGGACGACGATCTCGGACGACCGCGCGACGACGGGGTCGTAGGAAGGCCAGGACGCGTTGGCGAGGCCGTCGCAGTGGCCGAGCATCTCCCACAGCTCCTCGGCGGTGTGCGGCGCGAAGGGTGACAGCATCAGCACCAGCGCGTCGAGCGCCTCGCGCAGTACCGCGAGCGATTCGGGGCGCTCGGCTGCGCTGGTCTCCGTGCCGGCCGCCCGGCGCCCCGGGACGCCCAGGTGGGTGTGTTCCTCGGAGAACGCGTACAGGCCGTTCACCAGCTCCATCAGTGCCGAGATGGCGGTGTTCAGGTGGACGCGCGGGTCGAGGTCGTGCGTGACGCGGCGGATCGTGTCGTGCACCGCGCGGCGCATGCCCTGCTCCGCCTCGGAAAGCTGGCGCTTGCCGAAGTCGGTCGCCGCCCCGGCCACCACGTCGCTCCAGTGGTCAACGAGCCGCCAGACGCGGGCGAGGAAGCGTGCGCTCCCCTCGACGCCGGCGTCCGACCAGGCCACCTCCTTCTCGGGGGGTGCCATGAACATGACGTACAGGCGAACCGCGTCGGCTCCGTACTTCGCGATCAGGCCATCCGGATCGACGGTATTCCCCTTCGACTTCGACATGGCGCTGCCGTCGGTCGCCAGCACCATGCCCTGCGTGAGCAGCCGGGCGAACGGCTCGTCGTGCTGCACCATCCCCAGATCGCGGAAGACCCGGCAGAAGAAGCGCGAGTAGATCAAGTGCAGGATGGCGTGCTCCACGCCGCCGCTGTAGAAGTCAACCGGGCACCAGTACGCCACCTTCGCCGGCTCGAAGGGAAGGCGATCGTTGCGCGGGTCGCAGAACCGGTAGAAGTACCACGACGAGTCGAAGAAGGTGTCCATCGTGTCGGTCTCGCGCCTCGCGGCGCCGCCGCACTTCGGACACGTCGTCTCGACCCACTCGGCCACCTGGGCCAGCGGCGAGTCGCCGCGGCCGCTGAACTCGGCCACCTTCGGCAGCACCACGGGGAGCTGCTCGTAGGGGACCGGCACGATGCCGCACGCGCCGCAGTAGACGACCGGGATCGGCGTGCCCCAGTAACGCTGCCGGGAAATGCCCCAGTCCTTCAGGCGGTACTGCACGGTCTTCGAACCAATCCCGCGCGCCTCTGCGGCCGCCGTCATCTTCGCGATCGCCTCGGTGGACCACAGGCCCGTGAATTCGCCGGAGTTCACCACCCGCCCCGGCTCGACGTAGGCCTGCTCCATCGTGTCGCCGTTCAGGCAGCCCACCTCGCCGCCGGTCTCGGGCTGGATCACGACCGTCACCGGCAGGCCGTACTTCCTGGCGAACTCGAAGTCCCGCTCGTCGTGCGCCGGCACCGCCATCACCGCGCCGGTGCCGTATTCGCCAAGCACGAAGTTGGCGACCCACAGCGGGACCTCGACGCCGGTAAACGGGTTGCGGGCGTAGCGGCCGGTGAAGAAGCCCTCCTTCTCGATCTCGCCGCTCAGCCGGGCCATCCGGTCCTGGGCGCGGAAGCGCTGCGCCTGCGCGCGGAAGGCGCCCGGGTCGGGCGACTCGGCCGCAATCCGCTCGATCAGCTCGTGCTCCGGTGCCAGCAGGACGAAGGTCGCACCATAGATGGTGTCGATGCGCGTCGTGAAGACCTCGATGTCGATTCCCGTCTCCCGGTCGGCCCGCTCGGGATCGGCGGCCAGTAGCGGGAACCGCACGCGCGCACCCTCCGAACGCCCGATCCACTCCCGCTGCATCGTCAGGACTTTCTCGGGCCAGCCGGTGAGGCGGTCGGTGGCATCAAGCAGCTCCTGCGCGTACTCGGTGATGCGGAGGAACCACTGCTCGAGGTTCCGGGTGACGACCGCCGTGCCGCAGCGCCAGCACCCCCCGCCGACGACCTGCTCGTTGGCGAGCACCGTCTGGCAGCTGGGG
>JARKSS010000453.1 GCA_029974175.1 Vicinamibacterales bacterium | reverse complement strand
CGCGCGCCGCCCAGGCCGTCCAGCCTGACGTCGGCGGCGCCGAACGTGTCGTTTGCCCCGGGGCAGTGCACGAAGGCCCGGTCCACGCCGGGAGGGCTGAAGACCAGCGAATAGCTGGTCGTTTCCCCGGGTGTGACGACCATTCCGTCGGCCAGCCGGGGGTCGTGCGCCCTGAGCAGGTCGAGCACGACACGGCCGAACGGGTCGTCCCCCACCTTCCCCATCAGGCGCACTGGCACCCCGAGGCGATGCAGCGCCAGCCCCACGTTCGCCACGGCGCCGCCGGTCGAGAGCGCCGCCGGTCCGGCCACCATCAAGCTGCTGGCGCGCAGCCGGGGCATCTCGGCGATGGCCGGGATCACGTCGAGGCAGACGTGGCCGGCGGCCACGACGTGCGGTGCCTGTGGTTCACCCATCATGCGTCGGCGCATCGTAGCCAAAGGGGCCGCGCGCCGTCCAGCGCGGTATGATCCGGCTGCCCCGATGGAGTGTGCCATGCTCAGCCCGGCTCGCGCCCTGACGTTCCTCGTTCTCTGCCTGCTCGCCCTTCCGACCAGCGCCGGCCTCCGCGCCGGGGAAACGGCCGGCTTGCGCGCCGATGACGGCTCGGCCCGGCCAGGCTCCAATCCCGATCTCCTCACCAGGCGCTGGGAGGCCATCTGGATCGTGCCCCCGGGCACGAACTCGTTCGGCTTCGGCGTCTACCACTTCCGGAAGACCATCGACCTGCCGTCCAGGCCTGAGCGGTTCGTGGTCCACGTGACGGCCGACAACCGGTACCAGCTCTGGGTGAACGGCACCCGCGTCGCCTTCGGTCCGGCGCGCGGCGATCTGAACCACTGGCGCTACGAGACGGTCGATCTCGCCCCGCACCTGCGCACCGGGCGGAACGTGCTGGCGGCCGTCGTCTGGAACTACGGCGAGCTGGCCCCCGAGGCGCAGGTCACCTGGCGCACCGGGTTCCTCATCCAGGGGGACACGGCCGCCGAGGCGGCGGTGAACAGCGGACCCGCGTGGAAGGCCGCGGCCAACCCGGCGTACTCGCCGATTCCGTTCACCCACGCACAGATGCGGGGGTACTACGTTGTCGGTCCCGGCGAACGCGTGGACGGGACGAAGTTCCCGTGGGGGTGGGAGACGGAGGGTTACGACGACTCGGCCTGGGCACAGGCCGAGCCCGCCGTTCCGGACGGCCGCGCGCACGGTTCGCCTCGCCCGATGGGGGATGCCGGCAATCGGTGGCTGCTCGTGCCCCGCTCGATCCCGCTGATGGAGGAAAGCCTGGAGCGGCTGGCCGCGGTCCGGCAGGCGACGGCCGTGACGGTCCCGGACGCCTTCCCGCGCACCGAAACGTCGTTCACGATCCCGCCGCGCACCGAGGCGCGCCTGCTTCTCGACAACGCACGCCTCACCACCGCCTACCCGGTGCTGCGCTACAGCGGCGGTACCGGCGCCCTCATCCGCATGGGCTACGCCGAGTCGCTCTACCTGCCCCGGGCAAAGGGCGGTGACAAGGGGAACCGGAACGAGGTCGAGGGGAAGGAATTCGTCGGCAACTACGACGAGGTGATCGCGGACGGCGGCCGCAATCGCACCTACAGCCCCCTCTGGTGGCGGACGTACCGCTACCTCGAACTGACCGTCGCCACGCGCGACGAGGCTCTCGTCCTCCACGACCTCCACGGCGTTTACACCGGCTACCCCTTCGAGCGCCGGCAGCGGCTCGAGGGTGCGCCTCCCGTGGTGTCGCAGATCCTCGACGTCGGGTGGCGCACCGCCCGGCTCTGCGCGCACGAGAGCTACATGGATTGCCCGTACTACGAGCAGCTCCAGTACGCGGGCGACACCCGGATCCAGGCGCTCGTTTCGCTCTACGCCACGGGCGACTCGCGCTTGATGAAGAACGCGATCTCGCAGCTCAACGACTCGCGCACCGCCGAGGGAGCGACGATGAGCCGCGCGCCCACCCGGCAGCAACAGTACATCCCGCCGTTCTCGCTGTGGTGGATCGGTATGGTGCACGATTTCTACATGTACGTGGACGATCCCGCCTTCGTCCGCGAGATGCTGCCTGGCGTTCGCGCGGTGTTGCAGTTCTTCGCGGCCCACCAGCGGCCGAACGGCTCGCTCGGGCCGATGCCGTGGTGGAACTACGTGGACTGGACGACCGAGTGGGATGGCGGCGTGCCGCCGCGCGACGCCAACGGCGCGAGCGCCCCGCAAGACCTTCAGCTGCTGCTCGCGCTCGACTGGGCGACCCGGCTGGAGGAGGCGCTCGGCTCGCGTGCCATCGCCGCAGAGCACCGCGAGTCGGCCGCTCGGCTGCGCGCCTCAATCAAGGAGCTCTACTGGGACCCGGGGCGGCGGCTGTTCGCCGACACACCCGACCGGAAGCAGTATTCCCAGCACGCGAACGTCCTCGCCGTGCTCGCCGGCCTCGTGACGGGAGGGGAGGCGCGCGACCTGGTGACGCGGGTCATCTCGGACAAGACGCTGACCCAGTGCTCGTACTACTTCCGCCACTACCTGCACTCGGCGGTGAACCTGGTAGGGGAGGGTGACCGGTACCTCGGGCTGCTGGGGGAGTGGGAGTCGATGCTGGCACGCGGGCTGACGACCTTTGCCGAGCGGTACGAGCGGCCGGGCGATCCCTCCCGCTCCGACTGCCACGCCTGGAGTTCGAGCCCGAACTTCGAGATCTTCAGGACGGTGCTCGGCCTCGACAGCGCCGCGCCCCGGTTTGCGCGGGTGCAGGTGCGCCCGTTCGTCGGAAACCTCGAGCGGGTGTCGGGTTCGATCCCGCATCCGAAAGGGGAGATCTCGGTCCGGCTCGAGCGTGCGGGGCACGGGCTCCGCGTCGAGGTGGTACTCCCTGCCGGCGTGCCGGGGGAGTTCTCGTGGGGCGCCACGCGCCGCGAGCTGGCGCCGGGCAGAAACGTGTTCACCGCCGAGCGTTGACGCGCAATTCGCCTCGGGCCGTCCCTCGACCGCGACTACCTTTCACGCGCGGTCGAGAGGCGGGCCGAGGCGTTCCGGCTGCGGATCGTGTCCACCACGTGACGGTTCACGCACCCGGAGGCCACGAACTTCGCGCCCCGGCGCCAGATTCGTTCGAGCAGTCCTTCGCCCGCGCGATCGATGAAGGAGACGTCGGACAGCTCGACCGTGATTCGCGCCGACGGCACGGAGCGGACCAGGGTCTTCCAGTAGCGTTCGAGGACGGCGACCCACTCGCCAGTCAGGCTGCCATGCAGGGTCAGCCTGTAACGGTCGCCGTGCTGTTCGGTTTCGACTCGCAACATAGAACACCCGCGAGAAGGCAGCCTGTGCCCGGATGCGCAGGCTGCTACCTCTTGTTGCCACCCCAGATCAGCTCGAAGACGCCGCGCACCTGGCGGCCAAGCGGGTTGTACGTGTCGCCGAAGTCGGTGCTCGTGACGTTCGCCTGGACGTCGCGGCCGTTCTTCCGGCCCGCGATGTTGTAGAGCTTGAAGCCCACTCGGGCACGCATGCCACCGGGAAGCGTCACGATCTTGTTGACGACCAGGTCGAGCGACGCGAACAGGGGGTAGCGCCGTCCGAACCGCCGCTCCGCGTACGACCAGTCGTCGCCGATCGCCGAGAACGGGAAGCCCGATCGTGCCTCGAGAAATGGCGCGACGGTGGTTTCGAGCGACAGCTGGAAGACCCCCCAGACGAGCACGCGGTGCGGGACGTCGGACGGCAGCGGCGCCACCTCGGCCCGAGCCAGCCGCGCGTCCTTGAAAAGCCCTTCCACCTGTCCGAAGTCGTTGGTGTTGCCCTCGGCGTGCGACCGCACGTACGACAGGTACAGCTGATGCCGCCCGCCCGCCGGGCGATAGCCAGCCGTCGTTTCAATGGAGCGGATGCGCGATTCCCCCGTCGTCGAGAGCAGCGCGACGGTCTCGCCGTCCACCGAAACCGGCGTGACGATCGCTTCGTTGGTTCCCCGCCGTTCCTGGAGCGCGACGCGGAGCTGCCACGCGTTGCCCAGCCGCCGATCCACGCGGCCGCTCCAGATCCGTGCCCGGGGACGGCTGAGGTGCCCGGAGAGCACGCTCCGGTAGGTGACAGCGGGGCCGATGGCTGCGCCCTGCTCGTCGAAGAACGTGACGCGCCGCTCCTGGTAGCCGTCGAAGGCCAGCGCCGCCAGCGGCGTGTCGGCCGTGAACCAGCCCCCGCCCGCACTGACCGTCGTGTCGGCGTCCACGCTCCACGTGACGCCCACCCGCGGGCCAACCGCCGTTCCCATGCGGCTGTCGTGATCGAAGCGGAAGCCCGCGTCCAGCCGCACGCGGGCCGGCAGCTCCCACCCGTCCTCGACGAAGGCGCCGGCCTGCACCGAGTCGGCGTCGAACGTGCCGGCCCCGGCGAATTCCACGATCCGGGCCGGTTTGCCGTTCGAACGGAGGTAGGTGACCGGCCGGCTCGACTCCGACCCTTCGAGCTTCCGGTAAGCCACCGAACCGCCGGCCTTCACCAGGTGGTTGCCGGAGGGCCCCGCTGCAATCCGGCTGACGACCGTCGAGGCCTGCGTGGCGACCGCGTGGCGGTCGAAGGTGTGGAAGTACGAGCCGCGGGTGATGTCGTGCCCCACGACGTAGGGGTCGGTCCCGGCGGGCCCGAGAGAGGTGTCCTGGTGCCGGACGGCAAGCCGCGTCTCGAGCGTGGAGGTTCCGAACGCGACGCGGTCGATCAACGCACCGCCCCACAGGTTGCGTTCGAGGGCCGGCACGGTGCCGAGCGGGTTGAAGGCATTCAGGCCCTCCGCGTTCACGTGCGTCTGCTGCCCGTTGAGCCAGACGGTGATCGCGTGACCGTCGCCCACCCGGCCGTCCACCTGTGTGAGAGATGAGAACCCCTTCTGCCGGCGGTCCTGGGTGCCCGCCCGGGTGTAGGCCCGCGTCTTCTCCCAGTTGTAGTCGAGCGACTGCGCGAACCAGGCCTTGCCCGGCGCGATGGGGCCCCGAAGGCTTCCCTTCGGGTTCCAGGCCTCGATTCCGCGCACCCCGCTGTCGGCCAGGCGGACCCTGGGGATGAAGCTGTTGATCGAGAAGTTGCGCCGGTCTGCGCCCGATCGGGTGTTGATCACGGTGACGCCGCCCGTGGTCGGGCCGTGCTCCGCGGCAAACCCGGAGGTGATGACCTGCACCGCCTGGATGGCCTCGAGCGGGATCGCGGCGACCGGCGTCGCGGCGGCGACGTCGGACCACGGAACGCCATTCAGGAGGACCACGCCCTCGGGGGCACGTGCGCCGGCGACGCTGATCAACCCGTCGGGTCCGCGCACGACGTTGGGCAGAAGCGGAAGCACGTCGTCGTAGCGATCGTTGCGCGTCGGGGCGTTGTCGAAGACCTCTTCCGCGATCGTCGCGGGCGCCCCGAAGTCGGGAGCCTGGACCTCGGTGGGGAGCGTGGCCACGACCGTCGTTTCCTCGGCGTAGCCGCCGATGGTGAGGACCAGGTCGGGCAGGACCAGTGGGCCCGCGACACGGAACTCGTACCCGGCCGGCTCGAAGCCGTCGAGGGAAGCCTCGACGCGGTAGTCGCCGGCCGGCAGCTCCAGCGTGAAGCTGCCGTCGGCCGAGGCAATCGCGGTCGCGACGGCAACTGCGGCAGGTGTCGTGGCGACGATCGCCGCGCCGGGGAGCGCAAGGCCCCCCTGATCGACGACGCGACCCTGGACCTGGAAGTCGGCCGTCGCCGCTCCCGAACCCAGGAGGCCGGCGACGAGCACCGCGAGTGAACTCCGGAACATCTCTCCACCAGTCGCGCCGCCACCCGTCAAGGCTGGCCGACCTGGCGACGTGCGGGACGGCCCCTCCACCCGCGAAAGGCAAGATCGGTTCCCCGGGGCCGCCAGGCGGCAACGCCCGCTTTGCGGCCCGTTCAGCGCCATTCCGGGCACACCCTTCCCGCGCGGGGCGGCTGCGCTGCGACGAAATGGCGTCAGGGGTCTTGGCGACGACGCTCCGGGGCGTGCGAGGCACGCGGCGGTCGTGGTACCGTGCTGCCATGAGCTACGCCCTGCTCCTCGAGGTAATGGACCTGGTGGCGGTGCACACGCGCCTCGACACCCTCTTCCCAGACGTCGCCAGGAGCCTGCAGAAGCTCGTGGACTTCGACACGCTCGGCATCGTGCTGCCCCGGCGTGGCGGCGAGGCGGCCGACATCTTCAGGGTCCCGGTGGGGCCCGGCGGCGAGTCCGACCCGGTTGCGGTGGTCGAGTCGCTCGCGATTCCTCCCCTTCACCAGACGCGGCTTGCGAGCTTGTGGGCCGCCCGCGACCCAGTCGTCCTGCACGACCTCGAGGGGGCCGACTACCCCGAGATCGTGTCCGACCTGCGGGCTCGCGGAAAGCGC
>JARKSS010000444.1 GCA_029974175.1 Vicinamibacterales bacterium | reverse complement strand
GCGCGGCGGCAAAGGCGGCCGATTCGGCCGGGAGCACGGGCCCCAGCTCCTCGATCTGCCGGTAGGCGGCCTCGGCCTCCGAGGGGGCCACCCCGCCCACCTCGCACTGGTAAAGCATCTGCAGCGCCGCCTCGCGCGCGCGGCGCCGTTCGCGGCGCCACTCCTCCCGCCCGCCGCTCACCTCACCGCCCCTTGAACGCCGGGCGGCGCTTCTCGAGAAACGCCCGCGTTCCCTCGCGCGCATCCTCGGAACCAGCCACCGCGCCGAAGAGCGCCGCCTCGAGGAAGGCCGCCTCGGGGAACGACATCTCCAGCCCGCGCGCGACGGCCGCCAGCACGTTGGCCAGCGCCAGCGGCGGAAGCTCGGCGAGTTCGAGCGCCCACGCGCGGCACGCCGGCATCAGCTCCGCCCCGGAAACGACGCGGTGCACCAGCCCGATGCCCAGCGCCTCGTCGGCGCCCACCTCGCGGCCGGTCAGCAGCAGCTCGAGCGCCCGGCTCTTCCCGATCAGCCGTGGGAGCCGCTGCGTGCCGCCAAAGCCCGGGATGAGTCCCAGCTTCACCTCGGGCTGCCCGAACGCCGCCGTGTCGGAGGCCACCCGCAGGTGACACGCCAGCGCCAGCTCGCATCCCCCGCCCAGGGCGCGCCCGTTGACGGCGGCAATCACCGGCTTGCCGAGGTGCTCGAGCAGGTCGAAGACGCGCTGGCCAGCCAGCGCATACGCTCGGGCCTCGACGCCCGACAGGCGCGACAGCTCGCCAATGTCGGCCCCCGCCGCGAACGCGCGATCGCCCGCGCCGGTCACGATCACCGACCGCACCCGGTCGTCCGCCTGCAACCGAATCAGGGCCTCCTCGAGGGCGGCGAGCGTCGCGGCGTCGAGGGCGTTCCGGACCTGGGGGCGATTGAGGGTGACGGTCGCGATCGGGCCGTCCGTGCCGATGGAAAGGCTATCTGAGGGCATCGCCGGGCCTCGCGATTATACCCCACGCCCAGAGCGCCCCTGCTCCGAGCGCAGAGCCCGCCGCGTCGGCCGCGAGGTCGAGCAGGTCGAATTGCCGGTTCGGCACGAAGAGTTGGTGCACCTCGTCGCTCAAGCCGTAGGCGACCGACAGCAGAACGACGAGCGGCGGAACCCAGAGCGGAACCTTCTGCCCGAGACCGCCCACCAGTGCTCGCGCCAGGAGGAAGCCGAAGCCGCAGTAGAGCAGCAGGTGACCCACCTTGTCGGTCAGCGCCTCCGGCAGGTCGGGCAGGTCCGACGCCGACGAGAGGCTGAAGATCAGGATCCCGTACAGGACGACGGGCCCCCACAACCAAAGCCAACGGGAGCGGGGAGACTGACGATCGGGGGCGCGGGCTGGAAGGGTCACCGGTCGGTCGCGGTCACAGCGGGAAGGGATACATCAGCCAGCCGAGCGCAAGCGCGCCAAGCATGAAGCCGGCGAAGGTCAGCGCGCCGAAGCGGAGCTGTTGCCGCGGCTCGTCCTTGACGAGCACCGCGAACACGAGCGATACCAGGAACGCGAACAGCGTCATGTAGAGGAGGTGGCTGGTCACGTCAGGGCTCCCCTGGCTACTTGCGCCCCGCGGCAATGTCGCAGGCGTCGAGCACCACGAGGGTATTCAGCAGGCCCGCCGCAATCAGAAAGGCATTTCCGTACTCGTAAGTGGCCGCAATCACCTGCCCCTCGCCGAGGCCGGCCGCCCACGCGAAGAAGTACGGCAGCCCGGCGGCCAGGTTCGCGAGCGCCGCCAGCCCGACCAGCGGCTGGCTGAACTCGAACGGAAACAGCCGTCCCTGCAGCGCCAGCCCCAACACGAACATCAGGACGAGCGCGCCGAGGAACACCAGCCCCTTGAACCGCCGCCCCATCCACAGGTGGCCCCCGCCGGGAACCAGCCAGGCGGCCAGGCCGACGAGCAGGACCGAGGTCGAGGAGACGCGGGTGGTGCTGGCTTCCGCACGCATCGTCACAGTTTACTCCGAAAGCTCAACCCGGCCGCCACCAGGAGCCCCCCCACCACACCAAGCGGCACGGCCGCGAGTGCTCGCGCGGCATTCGACGGTGCCCAGAGCCCCAGCCACTCCAGCCCCAGGGTCATGGCCGTGGGCACCGCCGCCGCGGCAAGCCAGGGGCGCCACTCGCGCCGATGGGTCCGCGCGCGTTTCCCGCGGCTGGCCGCCCAGGCGACTCCCGCAATCGCTCCGAGTGTCGCCGAAAGGTAGAGGCCGGTGCAGCGGGCGCAAACCGGCAGGCGCGCCGAGGCCACGTGGAAACTGCGCTCGGGGCGCTGGTGGCACACCGCAGCCCCGACCACGTAGGTGGTCGCGGCAAGGTGGGATGGGAAAGGACCCGGGGACGTGGCCATCCATGGGGCGGCCAGGATCAACCCGCTCCACAGCAGCCCCGCCGACACGAGCGCGGCCCGAATGACGGCCAGCAGGTGAGGAGATTGCACGGACGGCTCACCACGACGTTCACCGCAGAGACGCCGCGAGCGCGGCGATGTCATGTAGTTTTACCGCAGAGACGCAGAAGACGAAGGAATTTCTGGGAACGATTCGCGATCTCTGCGTACCTCTCCGCGTTCTCGGCGTCTTTGCGGTGAATGAGAGTGAAATGTACGTGGAGGCGTCCAGCGCCCTGCCCTACCGCTGCGCCTGTTCGCCGGGCGCGTAGTAGCCGGCCCGCGTTCGTGGCCGCGCCCCGGGATGGCCCGGCAGGCGTACCAGGATCCGCCTGAAGCTTCCGTCGGCCGTCGTGTTCTCGGGGGCATAGGCGAGCGTGTACTGCTGGGCCAACTCGTTTGCCACCGTTTCGTATACCCCTTCGAGCTCGTCGAGGCGGCTGGGAAAGTAGGCACGCGCCCCGGTTTCCCTCGCCAGCGCGTTGAGCACGAAATCGTGGGGAGTCGAACGGCGCCGGGTTCTGGTATCCGCCAGCTGCTTCTCCTCCTCGGCCGAGAGCAGCGAGATGAAGTAGAGCGGCACCCCTGCGCCCCGTGCACGCTCGGTCACCTCTTCCTCGCCGAGCAGGCTCGCCGTGTCCTGTCCGTCGCTCAACACCACGATCGCCGACTTGCGCACACCATCGCCCGACCGGTCGAGCCGGGCGAAGTGATCGAGCGCGACGTAGAGCCCGGTGTACAGCGCGGTGGTGCCTCTCGCGCGGGTCGCATCGACAGCCCGTTCGAGCAGGGCGCGGTCACCGGTGAACCCCTGCAGGATTCGCACCTGGGTGTTGAACGCGACGATGGACGCACGATCGGAGGGACGCAGGGTGGCGAGGAACCGCTTGGCAGCCTGGCGGGACGGCTCGAGCTTGTCGAC
>JARKSS010000426.1 GCA_029974175.1 Vicinamibacterales bacterium | reverse complement strand
GCCCTGCCCGGCGAGCGGTGCAGCACTCGCGACCAGGATCAGGACGAGAGCGAAAGTCCTCCAGCGCATGCGCTGATCCCTCCCCTGTTGCGGTTGAACCGACGGTAAGAGCGAGAAGAACGAGACGCCGCATCCGCGCGAACCTGCGGTTCCGCGAGAGCGTAGGGGGGCTACCGGCAATCTCGGCCCATTCTGGGGGGGCCAAGCTGGCGTGGATGAACGATCAGAGATTACCCCAAGTGCACGGAAGATGCCACCGTTGTCAACCCTAACTGGTTGACCCTGAAGGACCAATGGCCTACGGGCCGGCTGCCGATCCAAAGTGGTGGACCCGGGCCGCGGCGGCGTGGATTTGTGGGGAGTCTCCGGCGAGGCAGCGGCTCAATAAGCGGCGGTCGCCATCACGGCCTTCAGCACGTCCCCGCTCTGGGGGAGGATGACCTCCTCGAGGTCGGGGCAGTAGGCGACCGGCGTGTCCATCGACGCGACGCGGGCGATCGGGGCATCGAGGTATTCGAACAGCTCGCCCGAGATCCGGGCAGCCAGTTCTGCGCCGAAGCCGCACGTCAACGGGTCTTCATGAACGACGACGACCCGGTTGATCCGCTTGACCAGCGCGGCGATGCCGTCCCAGTCGTACGGGATCAGGCTGCGAAGGTCGAACACGGCGACGCTGACGCCTGCGTTCTCGGCCTGCTGGGCGGCGACGAGCGCTCGCTGGACCAGTGCTCCCCACGTCAGCACCAGCACGTCGTCGCCGTCGCGGCGTAAGGCGCCCCGCCCGAAGGGAATCATGTAACCAGGTCCCGGGTAGGCCCCCTTGTTGTAGGTCTGGCGGTACAGGTGCTTGTGTTCGAGGTACAGCACCGGGTCGTCGCAGCGGATGGCCGTGCGAAGCAGGCCGGCGGCGTCCACGGCATTGCTGGGGAAGACAATCCGGATGCCGGGGCAGTGGGCGAAGATGCTCACCCCCGACTGGCTGTGGTAGGGCGCGCCTCCCCTCAGGTAGCCGCCGATCGGCACGCGCACCACCATCGGGCACGAGAAGTTGTTGCCCGAGCGGTACCGCAGCATTGCCATCTCGTCACGCAACTGCATCATCGCCGGCCAGATGTAGTCGAAGAACTGGATCTCGACCACCGGCTTGATGCCGCGCGTCGCCATCCCGACGGCGCGGCCGATGATGTTCGCTTCGGCCAGGGGCGAGTTGAACACGCGCGTGGCGCCGTAGAGGCGCTGCAGGCCGTGGGTCACCTTGAACACGCCCCCCTTGCCCGCCACCGCCGACAGCGCCTCCTCGCGCGTGGCGTCGGCGACGTCCTCGCCGAACACCACGATCCTGGGGTTGGCGGCCATCTCGTCGCGGAGGGTGCGGTTGATGGCGGCGACCATCGTGTCGGGCTTGCCCACCGGTTCCGCGGGCGTGTCGAAGGCAGCCGACGTCGGGTCCACGTCGGGCGAGAACACCCAGAGCGCGGCCGTTTCGGGCGCGGGCTTCGCGGCTTCGAGCGCCCTGGCCGCGGCGTCCTCGACCTCGCGCTCGGCCTCCTCGGCGATGCGCCGCAGTTCCTCCTCGGACGCCAACCCCTCGGCGACGAGGAAGCGGGCGTGAACGGCGAGCGGATCGCGCCGCGCCTCGGCTTCCCGCTCGGCCGGCGTCTTGTACAGTTTCTCGTCGTCGGACAGGGAGTGCGAGTACGGGCGGATCACGGTGGCGTGCACGAGGGCCGGTCCTCGCCCTTCACGGGCGTAGGCGATGGCCTCGCGCATGGCGGCGTGGCTTTCGAGGAAGCGTGTGCCGTCCACCTTGGCGACGTGCAGCCCCGGGAAGGCGCGAACGATCCGGGACAGGTCGCCGCCCGGCGTCTGCACTTCCACCGGCACTGAGATCGCGTAGCCGTTGTCCTCGACCAGGTAGACGACGGGCAGGCGCCGGCCGCAAGCCGTGTTGAGCGACTCCCAGAATTCGCCCTCGGCGGTCGCCCCCTCGCCGAGCGACACGTAAACGACCTCGTCGGGGTGGTGGAGCGCCTCGCGGCCGGGGATCGATTCCACGCGCCGGTAAAGGCGGCCCGCCTCGGCACACCCGACCGCCTGCAGGCACTGCGTGCCGGTGGGGCTGCCCTGCGAGACGATGTTCCACCGGCGGTGGCCCCAGTGCGACGGCATCTGGCGCCCGCCCGATGCCGGGTCGTCGCGGGCACCCACCGCCTGCAGCAGCATCTCGTACGGCGTGACGCCGAGTGCGAGGCAGAGCGCCCGGTCGCGGTAGTAGGGGTAGAACCAGTCGTGGCCGGGGCGCAGCGAGTAGCTGGCGGCAACGAGCACCGCCTCGTGCCCCGCGCCGCTGATTTGGAAGAAGATGCGGCTCTGGTTCTTGAGCTGGATCTCTTTGTCGTCGAGCTTTCGCGACAGCACCATCCAGCGGTACGCCTCGACCATGTGCTGCCGGTCGAGCCCTTGGAAGGCGCGGCGGGCACCCGCCGCTGCCGTCCCGCTGTCCAGCATCGATGGGTCCATCGCTGACCTCTGCCCCGGGACACTGCGCCGCCGGGCAGGCGCGCCGACACCGACGCCCTTCCCGGCACGCGGATGTCAACTCTCGAACTGGGCGCGGAACCCTGCCATTATAGCATCCGGGCCGGTGCTATAATCGCCGCTGACCCGTCAGCACCCGAGCCATGGCCCCTTCCGCCGCCCGCCTTCACCGCTGGGACGAGATCGCCCTCGAGAAGATCACCGAGATGATCTCGCGGAAGACGGTCGCGGGCGATCGACTGCTCCTGGCCCACGTCTATCTCAAACGCGGCGCGCTCGTGCCCATCCACCGGCACGACAGCGAACAGGTGACCTACGTGCTGGAGGGGGCGCTGCGCGTCCACGTGGACGGGGAGGAGATGACGGTCCGCGAAGGGGAGGTGCTGCGCATCCCCGGGGGCGCACCGCACCAGGCCGAGGCGCTCGACGACACCCTCGAACTCGATGTCTTCAGCCCGCCCCGGAAAGACTGGCTCGCTCCCGACGATCAGTGAATGCGCGGGCCGCGCCCGCCCGTGTACACGTCGAACCGCCGCCGCATGTGGTTCATCTTCCACTTGAAGTAGCGGTACTTGATCTCCGCCAGCGGGCGCGTGCGCCACACCTTCAGGTAGAGATACCCGCAGACCAGCCCCCCGAGGTGGGCCAGGTTCGCCACGCCCCCCTGGTTTGCCGCCATCGACGACAGCAGCGCGATGGCCCCCATGATCATGACGAAGTACTTCGCCGGAATCGGAAAGAGGAGGTAGAGGTAGATGGGGCGGTTGGGGAAGTACAGCGCGTAGGCGAGCAGCAGCCCGTAGATGGCGCCAGAGGCGCCGACCGTGATCGAGTAGCGGACCGAGGCGCCCAGCTCGCCGGGCACCAGGGCGAACGCCAGCGTGGTCACGCCCGCGCCGACGCCCGTGACGAAGTAGTACTTCAGGAAGAACCGGGCGCCCCAGAGGCGCTCGAGCTCGACCCCGAACATCCAGAGCGCCAGCATGTTGAAGATGATGTGGAAGAAGCCGGCGTGCAGGAACAGGTAGGTGACCGGCTGCCAGAGGAAGGACCGGCCGAACACGGCCTCGGGCATCAGGCCGAGGTACAGCCGGATGGTCGGCAGCACCCACGCGAGCACGAAGAACGCGACGTTCGTCCAGATGAGAAGCTTGATGACAGGCGTCACCGGCCCGGGGCCGAAGGAGTAGGAAACCGACCTGAAAGAAGACGAAGGATAGCGCCGCATGAACCCTGCCCCGCCGCCCCCGCGCGGCCAGCTGGCCTAACCTCAGTTGTTTCGAACCGGATTCCGAATCGTACCACGCCGGCCCAGGGAACAGGTCTCCCAAGGGAGCAACTTCCATGCCCCGCGGCTGCTTCTCTCAGCGAGAAGCTCTGCCGCCCAGAAGCCGGTTCCGCACAAGTCTCAGCGCATCGTCGAACTCTGCGACCCGCAGGAGCCGTGCGGCCACCGCGAGGGCGAGCATCCCCGCGCCGATCGCGCCGAAGGTGACCAGCAGGCGCTCCGCCAACGAGGTCCCGCCGGAGAGCAGCTGAAGGCCCCGCGCGGCAATCCACGCCACCGCCCCCATGACCAGGCTGGCCACGAGGATCTTCGAGGTGGCCACGGCGAGGCGGGCGCCGTCGATCCCGGCTAGCCGTCCTCGAAGCAGCATCAGCAGCACCACCGCGTTGAACATCGCGGCCAGCGCCGTGCCGAGCGCCAGCCCCCGGTACCCGAGCACCCGCACCCGCGTCACGTTCAGCCCGATGGTGAGCAAGACCGTGAGCGCGCGCACGACGACCGGCGTCCGGCTGTCGCGCAGGGCGTAGAACGTCGGCACCGCGATCTTCACCGCCGAGTAGCCAATCAGGCCGGGCGCGTAGAACATCAGCGCGGTTGCCGTCGCCACGGTGTCGGCCGCGGTGAACGACCCCCGCTCGAAGAGCAACCCGACGATCGGTACGGCCAGCACGACCAGTCCGATTGTCGCAGGCACGTTCAGCATCAGCATCATTCGGAGGCCGCTCGACAGTGTCCGCCGCATGCCCGCCACGTCGTTGTCGGCGGCCTGCGCCGAGATGGCGGGCAACGCCGCCGTCGCGATCGAGACGCCGAACAGCCCGATCGGCATGTACATCAGCCGGAACGCGTAGTTCAGCCACGAGACCGCGCCGGTCCCCTCGCCGGTGGCGAGGAGGGTGTTCACCAGGACGTTCACCTGGACCGCCGCCAGCCCCATCGTGCCCGGCCCCATCAGCACCAGCACCTCGCGCAGCCCCGGGTGCCGCAGGTCGAGCAGCGGACGGTAGCGGTACCCTTCGCGGTGCAGCTGAGGCCACTGGACCAGGATCTGCGCGATTCCCCCGACGAGGGCCCCGCAGGCCACGGCGTAGATCGGCTGCACACCGGCGCTGGCAAACAGCGGGACCAGCGCGAGCACGGTCACGATCGAACCCACGTTGAACATGGCGGGCGAGAACGCGGGGACGAAGAACCGCCGGAGCGAGTTCAGCATGCCCATGCACGCGGCCGCCAGCGCCACGAGCGTCAGGAAAGGCAACGTCACCCGCGCCAGCGACACCGCCAGCTCGAGCTTGCCCGGCACCCCGCGGTACTCGCTGGCGAAGAGCGTCACCAGTGGTTCGGCGAAGATGATGCCCAGCAGCACCAGCGCGAGGGTCACGACCAGCAGCGTGTTGAGCACCAAGTTGCCGAGCCGCCAGGCTGCCTCGCGTCCGTGGAGGCGAAGATAACGCGTAAAGGTCGGCACGAAGGCCGCCGTCATCGCCCCCTCGGCGAACAAATCGCGCAGCAGGTTCGGCACCCGGAAGGCCACGTTGAACGCGTCCATGTCGTTGCCCGCGCCGAAGAAGTAGGCGAGCACCTGGTCGCGCACGAGCCCGAGCACCCGGCTGCCGGCCGTAGCGATGCCGATGATGCCGGCCGAGCGGGCCAGCCTTCGGCCGCCGCCGCCTGCCGCCGGCTCGGTGGCAGGCGGGGAAACGGCCGGCTCCCCTGGTCCCATGTCGCGCGTGGACGCGTCCATTCAGCCTGTCAGGGTAGCACGGGGGTACAAAAGGAAGGGCCTCTTGGCTCGAGAGGCCCTTTGTGGAGGATGGACAAGGCGCCGTGGCTCTTGGTACCCGTTTAGACGCCCCACCGCCCGGAAAAGTTCTTGGGCCTCACGCCTTGGCCGCCAGCTCAGCCTTTACACGCTCGCTGACCGCCTTCCCGTCGGCCGCCCCAGGTGGAATCCGGGCCATCACAGCTTTCATGACCCGGCCCATGTCCTTGGGCGAAGAGGCGCCGGTTTCGGCAATCGCCTCCCGCACGAGCCGGCCGAGGGCCTCGTCGTCCAGGGCGGGCGGCAGGAACGACTGCAGGACCTCCAGCTCGGCCTGCTCTTTGTCGGCCAGGTCCTGCCGGTTGCCTCGAGTAAACTGCTCGATCGACTCGCGCCGCTGCTTGACGAGCGTCGTGACGACCTGCACTTCCTCGTCCGGCCCGAGCGCGCGGCCCCGTTCGACTTCACGGTTCATCAGGGCCGCCTTGAGGAGGCGGAGTGCCCCGAGCCTCTGCTCGTCCCGCTGCTTCATGGCGGCCACGATGGCCGTGCTCACGTCCTGCATCAGAGACATGCCTGGCCTCACTTCGAGGAAGGTGCCGGATCCACGGCGCGCACGGCGCCGGAGGCGGTGCGTGCCCTGACCGGCCCCGGATCGTGGTCGGCATCGCCCGCGGTCACGTGCCACCGCGAGGTGTCACGGTAGAAGGCGGGGGAGATGGAGGCGTCGAGCCGCACGCCGAGTTCGAGCGCCGACTTCACCGTGAAGTAGCCCGACCGCCGCAGTCCCTTCCGGTAGGCGGCGTGCGTGGCGAAGACCCTGATCTTGTCGGAATCGGCCGCGCGCGCCTCGCGGTCCACCCACCGCAGCAGCGTCGCCAGGCCCTCGGCATCGTCGGGGTCGGTCAGGAAGTCCACGAGCAGCGTCACGCGCCCGAGCGGCTCGTGCAAGTGCCGGTACGTGGCGTAGCCGCCGATGGTTTCGCCCCGCTTGAGGGCGACGACCGAGTACCGCACGTGCGGGGGTTCGATGAACTTCCAGTTGAGGTACCTGGCATCACGCCGCACGGCCAGGTCGAAGCGTGGCGCGAGCCGTTCCCAGAGCTCGGTGAACCGGTCATCGAAGTGACGGAGGGGCTCCACCTGTGCAACCAGGGGGCGGGACCGGGACACCAGTTTGACCGCCGGCAGCGTCGCGGCCGACACCAGCCGGTTGAGCGGCATCGGCCAGCGGGGCTGGCGCAGCGCGCGCCGGGTCAACGGCTTGACGAGGCACGGCACCGCCTGGAGGTACGGCCACTTGAGTGTCTGCATCAGGGGCCGGGAAGCCGGTCCCACCCCGAGGCCGAGCGCGGCATCGACCGAGCCGTCGAAGGCGCGGAAGAGCATCTCACCAATACCCTGGCGCCGGCGTTCAGGCGCCACCATCAGGTCGGTTGCCCAGCCCGCCCGCCACTCGCGTCCGTTCGCCTGGAGGACGACCGGCATGCTCGACTGCTGGCCGATGATGGTCGGCCCCTCGCGCGCGACCAGGATCAGGGGACCGTCGGCAGGGGTTGCGGGGTTGAGGGCGTGCTGCCACCGCCAGCGCAGCTGGCTGGCATTGGCGGCGTCGTGGCCGAACACCCGGCGCACGAGGGTGTCAACGCCGCGCCGGTCCGTCGGCTGGTAGCGGGAGATCTCGGCCATCGCGCTCGGTCATCCAGCGTCATTGTAATCGCTGCGCGGCAGCGGGTGCAGCCGCCCGGCGTTTGACGCACAATGGCAGGGTGCGGTTCCAGCCTGTGTCCGTGGTCGTGCCGACCTACAACGAGCGCGGCCGCATCGAGCGGCTCGTCACCGAGGTCTTCTCCGCCCTGTCCAACGCCGGCCTCCGTGGAGAGATGGTGGTCGTGGACGACAACTCTCCCGACGGGACGGGGGCGCTCGCCGACGAGCTCTCGGCGCGGTTCGCGCTGAAGACGGTGCACCGGGCGGGCAAGCTCGGCCTCGGCGGCGCGGTGATGGAGGGCTTCGCGGTGTCGGAGGGCGAGGTGCTGGCGGTGCTCGACGGCGATCTCAGCCACCCGCCAGCGGCGATCCCCGACGTGGTGAGCGTCCTCTACGGTCTGGACGTTGACATGGTGGTCGGCAGGCGGTACATCCCCGGCGGCGGCTGGCGGAACTGGCCCCGCCGGCGGTGGCTCATGTCCCGCGTGGCCTGCCTGCTGGCCCGGCCGCTGACGCCCGTCCGGGACGCCATGTCCGGCCTGTTCGTGCTGAGGAGGGATGCCGTCGAGGGAGTGCGGATTGCCTCGGCCGGCTTCAAGATCGGCCTCGAGCTGCAGATGAGGGGACGCGTGCGCTCGGTGGCGGAAATCCCCTACACCTTCACCGACCGCGAGAGTGGCCGCAGCAAGATGTCCACGCGCGAGGGACTCAACTACCTCGCGCAACTCTCGATCCTGTACCGTCTCCGACTGACGGGCGGCAGCCAGCCGCCCCGCTACCACCGGGTGTCGCCAGGCGAGCTCCAAGCGCTGCGGACGGAAGCCGCGACGCGGAGGACGTAGGGGGCGCACCGGGCCGGCGTGGAGCCTCTCTACCGTTCTCGCGGCTCTTGTGGCTGCTCGGACTGTTGCGGCGGCTGCTGCTCGCCGGGTCCGCCAGGCGTTCTGGGCGGTGGCGTCGGCATGCCCGGACGCGTCGCCGACGGGACGCCGGTCGGCATACCCGGCGTGGGCCACGTCAGGCTGGCCGGGGTACCGGGGACGTTGCCGGCCCCACCCGGCTGCTGCGTGGGCATGCCAGGTTGGGGAGCTCCCTGCGGTTCCTCCATGGCCGGCTCGGGTTCTTGCGGGACCGGCTCGTCCTGGTCGTCGAGCAACACCGCAGGCTGCTGCTGCGGGCGCATGCGCGCGGGCCGCTGGAAGCGGTTCGCCGGCGTCGGCTGCTGGGCGGTCGGGGCTGGCACGCCAGCCGGCGGGCGCGCGAGGGCCAGGACGATGATCCGGTCGTACTGGGACGGGGCGGCCGTGCCGGCGGCCCTCGGCGCCGCAAGGTAGCCAGCAGCCGACCGCAGGATCACATCGAGCGCCTTGGTCTCGGGGACGTCCGTGAGGGTGATCGTGAGCGGCTCCCCGGGAACGCGCTCGGCGTTCACGATCCGCGTCTGGCCGATACGCGCCCACTCGGCGAGGATTTCGCGCGGCGTCGCGTCCTTGGCGTGCAAGGTGACGCGGCCGTCGCGAATCTGGATCTGGACCTGCCCGCCGTCAGCGGGGGCGGCGAGGCCGACGGCCAGCACGGCTGCCGCAAGCGCGGGGAAGGACTGCTTCATGACAGGCCTCAAGGGGTGACGCAGTCAGTATAGTCCCCGCGAGGAAGCGGGCCAAGCTGGAGGGGATCACCTCTTCTGGAAGTACTCGATGACACGCTCGAGGATCTCGTCGAGCTGGACTGTCGGCTCGAACCCGATCAGCTCGCGCAGGCGCGTGGTGTCGGGCACGCGACGGGGCATGTCCTCGAACCCCGCCTCGTAAGCCTGCTCGTAGGGGATCGTCACGATCGGCGACGAGCTGCCGGTGAGCGCCTTCACGCGTTCCGCCAGCTCGCGGATCGTGATCTCGTGCGGATTCCCGATGTTGAACACGCGGCCGACGGCGCGCGGCTCGACGGCCAGCTTCGCGAGCGCCGCAACCACGTCGCCGACGTACGTGAAGCTGCGCGTCTGCGTGCCGTCCCCGTAGACGGTGATGGGCCGCCCTGCCAGCGCCTGCTGTACGAAGGTCGGGATGACCATCCCGTACTGCCCGGTCTGCCGCGGGCCGACGGTGTTGAACAGGCGCGCGATGACCACCGGGAGCTTCTTCTCCTTCCAGTACGCCAGCGCGAGGAACTCGTCGATCGCCTTGCTGCAGGCGTAGGCCCAGCGGTGCTTGGTGGTCGGGCCGAGCACGAGGTCGGCTTCCTCGGTAAACGGCACGGCGCCGTTCTTGCCGTAGACCTCCGAGGTGGACGCGATCAGGACCAGCTTCTTCTTCTTGTTGGCGTGCTTGAGGACGACCTCGGTGCCCCGCACGTTGGTCTCGATCGTGTGCACCGGCTGCTCGACGATCAGCTTCACCCCGACGGCGGCTGCCAGGTGGAAGACGACATCGCCCTGGTCCACCAGCTCGGCGAGCAGCGGCTCGTTGTCGACCGAGTCGATCGTGTAGTGGAAGGCCGGGTGCGCCTTCAGGTGGGCGATGTTGGCGATCGAGCCGGTCGAGAGGTTGTCGAGGATGAAGACCTCGTGGCCCTGCTCGAGCAACAGCTCCGAGAGGTGCGACCCCACGAACCCGGCCCCGCCCGTGATCAGCGCGCGCATCGTACCGTACTCCTTTCTGCAATCTCCTACTTCCGGCCCTCGAACCGCAGGGCCGCGATCTGCTCGGACACCAGGCCGACGAGGAACACGATCACCGCGAGCATGATGAGCAGCACCGACGAGTTGGTGACGTGCCGCTGCGTGCCCACCGTCCACGCCGCGTACCCCGCGCCGAGGACGAAGGATGCCAGGCTGATCGGCAGGAAGATCCGCAGTGGGCTGAACAGCGTGACCACCTTGAGGATGATCAGGAAGAACTTGCCGCCGTCGCGGAGCAGCCGGATCTTCGACTGCCCGACACGGCGCCTTGCCTCGATCGGCTCGAAGGCGACGTTGTAGCCCGCCTTCAGGAAAGCCAGCGTGGTGGTCGTCGGGGTGGAGAAGCGGTTCGGCAGCAGGTGCAGGAACTCCACGAGGTATTCGCGCCGCGCGGCCCGGAAGCCCGACGTGAGATCGGGGATCGCCCGGCCGGTCATGTACGCCGCGACCCGGTTCAGCGCCGCGTTTCCCAGGCGCCGGGCCGCGTTCGCCTGCGTCGTCCCCGCGCGCGCGCCGACCACCAGGTCGTACTCGCCGAGCCGCGACACGAGGCGGACCGCCTCGGACGGGGGGTGCTGCCCGTCGGCGTCGATGATCAGGATGAACTCGCCGCGCGCCTGCCGGATGCCGGTCTTCACCGACGCGCCGTTCCCCTTGTTGTACGGGTGGCGCACGACCCGCGCCCCCGCGGCGCACGCCGCCTCGGGCGTCCCGTCGCACGACCCGTCGTCCACGACGATGATCTCGCGCCAGGCGGCAGCCGACATCAGCCCCTCGATCACCTTGGCGATGACGGGCGCCTCGTTGTACGCCGGAATGATGACGGAGGTCTCGGTCGGCGAGGCCACGCGCGGCTCCTGTCGGTTCGGGCGCTACTCGCCCACCAGCTTCTCGATGACGCCATCCCAGGTCACGGCGGCCGCGCGCTCGCGCCCCGCCAGGCCGAAGGATGCCGCGAGGCCGCGGTCGGCGTGGAGGCGCGCGAAGGCCGCCGCGATCGATTCGGCCTCCGGCTCGCACACCAGGCCGTTGACGCCGTCCTGCACGAACTCGAGCGGGCCGCCCGAGTCGCGCGCCGTGACGACCGGCTTGGCGCTGAGCATCGCCTCGAGCGTGATGTACCCGTAGTCCTCGTCGAAGGGGGCGAAGACCACCGCGAGCGCATTCGAGTACAGCCCGATCAGCGCCTCGTCGTCCACCCGGCCGGCGAACTGCACGCGGGCGTTCACGCCCAGCTCCGAGGCCAGGCGCTCGAGGGCCTGCCGCTGCGGTCCGTCGCCGGCGACGACCAGGCGCAGGCCCGCCGGGCCGGCGGCCACGGCGCGAATCGCGAGGTCCACGCGCTTGAGCGTCTCGAGCCGCCCGACCGACAGCACGTAGTCGCCGCACGGGCCAGGGCGCAGGCGGGGGGCCAGGCGCGGAGGGTGGTGCAGCGGCGTCGCCGACAGACCGTTGTAGCGCTGCAGGCGCGCGGCGACGATGGCGCTGTTGGCGAACACGCGCTGCGCCTCGGCGATCACCTTCGTGTCGAGCGCGATCAGCCGCTCGCGCGCCGCGACGTCCATCTCGTCCCAGCCGAAGTCCGAGCACAGCGGGTTCCCGCACAGGTCGTAGGCCGCGCGGTGCTGGTGCAGCAGCCAGATCGACTTGTTCGGATGCCTCACGCAGTAGGACGGGAACTTCGTCGCGATGACGCAGTCGATCCGCTGGCCGTTGGCCTCGCTCAGGTCGAGCAGGCGCCACGCCGCCGCGTGCGCGAAGATCTCCTCCTTCGGGTACCACTTGTAGGGCAGGGCGACGAGGTCGGCGCGGTAACCGCGCTGGCGCAGCTGCGCCAGCAGCTGCTGCACGTGATCCTCGGCCCCGCCGTACACGAGCGGCACCTGCACCGCGCACACGATGATCGTCCGGACGCCCATCGATCGGCGGCCCCCTAGGTCGCGAAGCGGAAGTTGATCACGTCGCCGTCGGCGACCACGTAGTCCTTCCCCTCGAGCCGCACCTCGCCGTGCTCGCGGCAGGCGGCCAGCGAGCCGCGCGCGACGAGGTGCTCGTACCGCACCACCTCGGCGCGGATGAAGCCGCGCGCGATGTCGGTGTGGATCTCGCCTGCCGCGACCTGCGCCGTCGTCCCGCGCGGGATCGACCAGGCCCGGCACTCGTCCTCGCCGGCGGTCAGGAACGAGATGTAGCCGAGCAGGTCGTAGGTGGCGCGGATCACCCGCTGCACGCCGGGCTCGGCGAGGCCGAGGTCGCGGAGAAACGCCTCGCGGTCGGCCTCGTCGAGCTGCGCGATCTCCAGCTCGATCCGGCCGCACACGGCCACCAGCCGGGTTGCCGCGCGCGCGAGGAACGGCCCGAGGTTGTAGCGGCTCGAGGCCGCCGCGGGATCGACGAGCGCGGGCACGTCCGATTCGTCGAGGTTGAGCACCACCAGCAACGGCTTCGCCGAGAGGAACTGGAAGCCGCGCAGCAGCTTCCGCTCGTCCGCCGAGAGATCCAGCCCCCGCAGCGGCGCACCGTCCTCGAGGGCCTGGCGGCAGCGCTGCAGCAGGTCGCGCTCGCGCTCGAGGTCGGCCGACCGACCCTTCTTCAGGTCCCGCTGGATCCGCTCCAGGCGCCGCTCCACTACGCCGAGGTCGGCAAGGATCAGCTCGTCCTCCATTGCCTGCGCGTCGGCATCCGGCCTGAGGGTGTCGGAGTGATGGGCGACGGTGGGATCCCGGAAGGCGCGCACCACGTGCACGAGGGCGTCGGCGTTTCGGAACGGGGCCACGTCGAGCAGCGCCTGCGCGGCGGTCCGCCCGGCCGCGGCGAGGTCGGCGAACTCAACCGTCGCCGGGGTGTGCTTTCGCGGCTTGTACAGCTCGGCCAACCGGTCGAGCCGCTCGTCCGGCACCTTCGCCATCCCGATGGCGGCTTCGAGCTTGGCGTGGCCCGGCCGGGCAGCCTCGCCGTGGCTCGTCATCAGCTGGAAGAGAGTGGACTTCCCGGCCGAAGGGAAGCCGATGAGCGCGGTCCGGAGCATTCGCGCGCCATCGTATCAGACTCGGCCCCGGCGACGGGGGCGAAAGTTTGGTGAAGTTCTTGCGGCTCAAAAGTTTCCGCCGTTTCTCAATTGACATCCCGCAGGCCCTGCCATACCATCCGAAGTGGTCAGAAGTGGAGCGTAGTGGAGCAAAGCGATGCTGCGGGGCAACTGCCCGGCCAAAATCGACGACAAGGGGCGGCTCAAGATCCCGCAGGCCTTTCGCCAGATTATCGAGCGGGAGTGGGGGAGAGAGGTCTTCGTCACCAGTGTAAACGGTGATCACGTCAGGATTTACCCCATGCCCGCCTGGGAGAAGCTGGAGAAGCAGCTCGGCGGCGGGCCATGGGACCCGGCCACCAAGCGCTTCTTCAAGGCGGTCAACTACTACGGCCAGACCGCCGAACTCGACAATCAGGGGCGCGTCCTCATCC
>JARKSS010000344.1 GCA_029974175.1 Vicinamibacterales bacterium | reverse complement strand
GGCACCGTCTGCTCGTAGGACTCCGCGAACGTCTGAAGGCCGGTCACGTCCGCGGTGAAGGCGAACTGCCCGTTCCCGATCGACAAGGGAGAGCGGACGTCCATCGAGCGCAGCATCGGGTCGTGCCGCGCGACGAGCGTCCGGCGATCGATGGGGGAGGCGCGGCCGGCTCCGTCGCAGGCCCCGAGTGCCGGCACGAGCAGCAGCGGCAGCATCGCGAGAAGACGCGGGCGGCAGAGAGCGGTCCTCATGGCGGCCCATCATACCCCCGCGCATCCGGGCGCGGCCCGGCCGGCCGCGGCCGACTGTAAACGGTTGCACACCCCGGTCACCCCGAATATAGTTGTCGCCGACAACGATAGGTGCGGAGGGGGCGAACAGGACGCGGGTGGCGGCTTCGCCCTGATTCCCGGCAACCTCCTCATTTAGTTGTGGGCGCGAACATGGTGCAGCGTTCCCTGGCGGTGGCGTTCCTCGTGGCGCTCGCATGGGGGGCGGGCCTCCCGCCGCCGGCGACCGCCGAGACCGGGTACGACCTGTGGCTCCGCTACACGCCGGTTCAGGACGCCGCGCTCCGCGACGCGTACCGCCGCTCCGCGTCCTCGGTCGTGATGACGCTCGGTTCCCCGACCGGGCGGGCGATCGCCGACGAGTTGAAGCGGGGCCTCGAGGGGATGCTGGGCGCGCCCATCCGCGTTTCCGCCCGCATCGAGCGGGAGGGCGCGGTCCTGGTCGGTACGCCCGCCGCCTCTCGCCTCATCGCGGGGTTCGGTTGGGCAGACCGCCTCGAGCGCGCCGGCAACGAGGGGTTCGTGATTCGGTCGGCGTTTGCCGAGGGCCGCCGGGTGACCGTCATCGCGTCGCTCGGCGAGACTGGCGCCCTGCACGGCGCCTTCCATTTCCTCCGTCTCCTGCAGACCCGACAGCCGATCGAGCCGCTCGACATCGTGGAACGGCCTCGCATCGGGCTGCGGCTGCTGAACCACTGGGACAACCTGGACGGCAGCATCGAGCGGGGCTACGCGGGCCGCTCCCTTTGGGATTGGGCCCGGTTGCCGGACGTGGTCGATCCCCGCCTGCGCGACTACGCCAGGGCCAACGCTTCGATCGGCATCAACGGCACCGTCCTGAACAACGTCAACGCCAACCCGCAGTCGCTCACCCGCCCGTACCTCGAGAAGGCGGCCGCCATCGCCTCGGTGCTGCGCCCCTACGGCATCCGCATCTTCCTCTCGGCCAACTTCGCGGCCCCGCGGTTGATCGGCAGGCTGCCGACCGCCGATCCCCTCGACCCGCGCGTGGCTGCCTGGTGGCGCGCCAAGGCGGTGGAGGTCTACGGCCTGATTCCCGATTTCGGCGGCTTCCTCGTGAAGGCGAACAGCGAGGGGCAGCCGGGTCCCCAGGACTACGGCCGGACGCACGCCGACGGCGCCAACGTGCTGGCCGACGCGCTCGCCCCGCACGGCGGTGTCGTGATGTGGCGGGCCTTCGTCTACTCCGAGAAGGTGGACCCCGACCGGGTGAAGCGCGCCTACATGGAGTTCGTCCCGCTCGACGGCCGCTTCCGCGACAACGTGATCGTGCAGGTGAAGAACGGCCCGCTCGACTTCCAGCCGCGCGAGCCTTTCAGCCCGCTGTTCGGGGCGATGCCGCGGACGCCGTTGATGGCCGAGCTGCAGGTGACGCAGGAGTACCTCGGGCATTCCAACCACCTCGTGTACCTGGGGACGATGTGGGAGGAGTTCTTCCGGTCCGACACCTACGCCGCCGGCCCCGGCTCGACGGTTGCGCGCGTGGTGGACGGCACGGTGCACCGGTACCGCCGCACGGGCATCGCGGGCGTGGCCAACACCGGCAGCGACCAGAACTGGACGGGCCATCATTTCGGCCAGGCCAACTGGTACGCGTACGGCCGTTTCGCCTGGAACCCCGACCTCGCGGCCGCCGCCATTGCCGACGAGTGGATCCAGATGACCTGGTCGCACGCCCCCCGCGTGCGCGAAACGATCCGCTCGATCATGCTCGGGTCGCGCGAGGCGCTCGTGGACTACTCGATGCCGCTCGGCCTCCACCACCTGATTGGCGGCGATCACTACGCCCCGATGCCCGAGAACCCCGATCCTCGCCGCGAGGACTGGTCGGCGATTTACTATCACCGGGCCGACCGCAACGGCATCGGCTTCGACCGGACGCGCCGGGGAAGCGGGGCGGTGGACCAGTACCACAAGCCCCTGAGCGACCGGTTCGACAACCTGGCGACCTGTCCCGAGAACCTCCTGCTGTGGTTCCACCGCCTGCCCTGGGACCACAGGCTGCGCTCGGGGGGAACGCTCTGGGAGGGGCTCGTGCGCCACTACGACCGGGGCGTTGCGTCGGCGCGGTCGATGGTCTCGGCCTGGGAAGGCCTGCGGGGTGAAATCGATCCCGAGCGCTTCGAGGCGGTGCTCGGCAAGCTGCGCATCCAGGCGGCCGACGCCGAGGCGTGGCGGCACAAGTGCCTTCGGTACTTCCAGCAGTTCAGCGGGCGCCCGATCGACGCCCGGCGGGGGAATCAGCGATGACCACCAACGGCCACGGCCAGCGGCTCTCGGTCACCGAGAAGGTCGGCTACGGGATTGGCGACGCCGCCGCGAACTTCATCTTCCAGACGATGGTGATGTTCCAGCTGGCGTTCTACACGGACACCTTCGGCATCACCGCCGCCGCGGCCGGCACGCTGCTCGTCGTGGTCCGCTTCTGGGACGCGATCTTCGACCCGATCATGGGCGTGATCGCCGACCGGACGAACACCCGGTGGGGCAAGTTCCGGCCCTGGGTGCTCTGGACGGCCGTTCCCTTCGGGATCATGGGGTTCCTGACCTTCATGACCCCCGACTTCAGCCCCGGCGGCAAGCTGGTCTACGCCTACGTGACCTACATCGTGCTGATGATGGTCTACTCGGCGAACAACCTGCCGTACGCGGCCCTGAGCGGCGTGATGACCGGCGACATGGCCGAGCGCACGAGCCTGTCGTCCTACCGCTTCTTCTTCGCGATGGTGGCGCAGCTGGCCATCCACGGCCTCGCGCTGCCGATGGTCCTCTACTTCGGCCAGGGCAACAACGCGAAGGGCTACCAGGCGACGATGGGTATCTTCTCGGCGCTGGCGGTGGTGTTCTTCCTCATCACCTTCGCCACGACCCGCGAGCGCATCCAGCCGCCCCCGGGCCAGAAGGCGCCCATCCGCCAGCACTTCGCCGACCTGCTGACCAACAAGCCCTGGATCGTCATGTTCTTCGTGACGCTGGTCCTGTTCGTCACGCTCTCGATGCGGGGCAGCGTGGTGCTCTACTACTTCACCTACTACGTGGGCCGGCAGGACCTCTTCAGCTGGTTCAACGTCCTCGGCACGAGCGCGACCATCATCGGGGTGGTCTGCTCGAGGAGCCTCGCGGTGCGGTACGGCAAGCGCAACGTCTTCATGGGGGGCCTGGCCGGCACCGCGGTGTTCACGGCGGCGTTCCTGTTCTTCCCGCCCGGCGCGGTCACCGCGATGTTCGCGAGCGAGGTCCTCCGGCAGTTCGTCTACGGCCTCACCATCCCGCTGCTGTGGGCGATGATGGCCGACGTCGCCGACTTCTCCGAGTGGAAGAACCACCGGCGGGCGACGGGGATCGTGTTCTCGGCCATCGTCTTCGCGCTCAAGGCGGGCCTCGGCTTTGGCGGCGCGATGACCGGCTATGTCCTGTCGCTCTACGGCTACGTCCCGAACGTCGCGCAGAGCGCGCAGGCGCTCGACGGCATCCGCTACACGATGAGCGTCTTCCCGGCGCTGACCTTCGCCATCTGCGCCGGGTGCCTGGTGTTCTACGAGATCGACAAGCGGCGCGAGGACCAGATGGCCGCCGAGCTGGCGGCCCGCCGTGCGACGTACGTGTGACGGACCACCAAGGACGGGAAGGACGGGTAACCACAAAGGGCACAAAGAGGGGAACCACAAAGAACACAAAGGACACGAAGGACACGAAGACCGACGATCAGAGTCTGGGAAGGTCGCGAGGTTGAAGGTCTAAGCCGTTTGACGGCCTTCGGCGGCTGCCAAGCGGCCGGGCGGCTGTCCATCGCAGGAGAGCCAGCTCGCGTTCTTTCGTCCTTTGTGTTCTTTGTGGTTCATCTCGTTCGTGGACCCCCGGATGCAGCCCGGGAAACTGCCACCAACGATCGCGAGCCTGCTATGAACACGACGAAGACGACGCTTCCCTACAAGGATTCATCCCTGCCGGTGGACGAGCGCGTCGAGGACCTCCTCGCGCGGATGACGATCGAGGAGAAGGTCGCGCAGATGCTGTGCGTGTGGCAGCAGAAGCCGGCCACGCTGGTGGACGAGCGGGGGCGGTTCGACGAGGCGAAGGCCCGGGCGCGATTCGGCCACGGGCACGGGCTGGGGCAGGTCGGGCGGCCGAGCGACGCGGGCGGCGGCCTGACCGCGCGCGCGATGGCCGAGACGACCAACGCCATCCAGCGCTTCTTCGTCGATGAGTCGCGGCTCGGCATCCCGGTGATCTTCCACGAGGAGTGCCTGCACGGCCACGCCGCGCGCGAGGGAAGCAGCTTCCCGCAGCCGATCGGCCTGGCCTCGACGTTCGACCCCGCGCTGGTGGAGCGCGTGTACACGGCGGTGGCTGCCGAGGCGCGCGCCCGCGGCGCCCACCAGGCCCTCGCTCCCGACCTCGACGTCGCCCGCGACCCGAGGTGGGGACGCACCGAGGAAACCTTCGGCGAGGACCCGTACCTGATCGGCTGCATGGGGGTTGCGGCCGTGCGCGGCTTCCAGGGCGACGGCCGCTTCGCGGACAAGAAGCGCGTGATCGCCACCGTCAAGCACTTCGCGGCCCACGGGGAGCCGGAGGCCGGCACCAACTGCGCCCCGGTCAACGTCTCGATGCGCGTCCTGCGCGAGGTCTGTCTCCCCGCCTTCAAGCGCGCCATCGTCGAGGGGGGCGCGCTGAGCGTGATGCCGTCCTACAACGAGATCGACGGCGTGCCGTCGCACGCGAACCGCTGGCTTCTCGGCGAAGTGCTGCGCGGGGAGTGGAGGTTCCGCGGCTTCGTCGTGTCCGACTACTTCGCCATCCGCGAGCTGAACGAGCGGCCCGAGCTGTACGGCCACCACCTGGCGCACGACACCCGCGAGGCTGCCGCCCTCGCCGTCAGGGCCGGCGTGGACATCGAGCTGCCCGACCCCGACTGCTACCCGTCGCTCGTCGAGCTGGTGCGCGAGGGCGTCGTCCCCGAGTCGCTCATCGACGAGCGGGTGCGGCCGATGCTTCGTGCGAAATTCCAGCTCGGCCTCTTCGACGACCCGTACGTGGACCCGGCCGAGGCCGAGCGCATCGTCCGCGACCCGGCGCACCGCGAGCTGGCGCTCGAGGCGGCGCGCAAGACCATCACGCTGCTCAAGAACGACGGCGTGCTGCCGATCGACACCTCCGCCATCCGCACGATTGCCGTGATCGGACCCAACGCCGACCGCGTGATGCTCGGTGGCTACAGCGGCGTGCCGCTGCACGCGGGAACGGCCCTGCAGGCGATCAGGGACCGGGTGCCCCCGGGCGTCGAGGTCCTGTATCACGAGGGCTGCAAGATCACGATCGGCGGGTCGTGGAACCAGGACGAGGTGACGCCGGGCGACCCCGAGGAGAACCGGCGCTCCATCCGCGAAGCAGCCCGGGTGGCCGCCCGGGCCGATCTCGTCGTGCTGGCCATCGGCGACAACGAGCAGACCTCGCGTGAGGCGTGGGCCCTCAATCACATGGGCGATCGCGCCAGTCTCGACCTCTTCGGGCAGCAGGACGAGCTGGTGGATGCCATCGCGGAAACGGGGAAGCCGATCGTCGCCCTGCTGTTCAGCGGCCGCCCGGCCTCGATCCGCAACCTGGCCGCCAAGGCCGGCGCCATCCTCGAGCTGTGGTACCTGGGCCAGGAGAGCGGCCGGGCGATTGCCGAGGCGCTGTTTGGCGACATCAACCCCGGCGGCAAGCTCCCGATCACGATCCCGCGCTCGGTCGGTCACGTGCCGGCCTTCTACAACCACAAGCCCTCGGCCCGCCGCGGCTACCTCTTCGAGTCGTCGGCCCCGCTCTTCGCGTTCGGATACGGCCTCAGCTACACGACCTTCGCCTTCTCGAACCTGCGGCTCGAACGGGAGACCATCCGGGTGGGTGAATCGACCCGGGTCTTCGTGGACGTGTCGAACACCGGTTCGCGGCGGGGCGACGAGGTCGTGCAGCTCTACGTGCGCGACCTGGTGAGCAGCGTCACCAGGCCGGTCAAGGAGCTGAAGGGGTTCCGCCGCGTCACGCTCGACCCGGGGCAGACGATCACGGTCGAGCTGGAGGTGACCCCGGACGCGCTCGCCTTCTACGACATCGAGATGATGTACCGGGTCGAGCCGGGCGACTTCCGGCTGATGGTCGGCTCCTCGTCGCGCGACGAAGACCTGCAGGCACTGACGCTGCACGTGGTGGCCTGAGCGGCCGGAATTCCCTGAAAGAAAGAAGGAGAAAGAAGAAAGGGCCGGACACCCCGTTGACGGGGACGGGGTGCCGGCCCCCGGGGCCCAGGAGGTGGAGGCCCCTAAGAGAGGCTCTCCGGGCGTGGCCCCGCC
>JARKSS010000403.1 GCA_029974175.1 Vicinamibacterales bacterium | reverse complement strand
GGCCGCGGCGCCGGCCACGTCGCGCCACAGGTTGGAGATCGTCGGGATGCCGCCGTCCTTGACCACAACGGTGAGCGCGCCCCTGCGGTCGGCCGCGGCGCGCGCGGCCACCGTGGCAAGCCGAAGCACGTCGGCCTCGTGGTAGGCGAACGCGTGCCTCGCGACGCGGCGCCCGTGGGCCGTGTCTTCGCTCCACTCGCCCTGGTACACGCCACCGATGTTGTCGCGGACGATCAGGATGTCCACCACGTCGAGGTGCTCGGGCCGCAGGCAGCTGATTCGGGCCAGCGCGGGCACCGGCTTCACCGGGACGAACTTGCAGAAGAGGTCGAAGCGCCGGCGCAGGTCGTAGACGTACCGCCCGCCGGCCGGCCCGCTCAGGATGGCGCCGCCCGCCGCGAACACTTCCTCGCAGAACGCCGCCGTCTCGCCGGGCAGCGGCGTTCCGTAGTGCGCCAGGGCCTCTTCGCCGATGGGACCGCCTTCCCGCACCTCGAAGCGAAGGCCCGTGACCCGCGACACGGCCTCCAGCGCCTGGAGCGAGGCGTCGATCACGTCGGGTCCGATGCCCACGCCCTTCAGGACGCCCAGGATTCGAGTGTCCGGAGGGCCCGGCCCCTGCGGAGGGGGGCCGGGCTCGAGGTAGTTGGCCAGGCGCACGGACGGCCTCTCGGCAAGTCGTGCCCGGTCACGCAGCTCCTGTCCGGTTCCAAGGCTCATCAGGTGGCGCCTTAGATACCACACGGGCAAGGCCTGGCGCAATTGCCGCGCAGCTTGCGAGCCAGCCCTTCGACGTGCCGGTTCACGGGCTTTCGCTCGAGGCTAACGATACCGGTCTCCCAGCACGAGCTTGTCCCCCGAGTCGTCGGCGTACCAGATCTGGGGCTTGCGCGGCCCGTTGCCTTCGGCGTGATGGACGATGAAGAGCAGCTGTCCGTCGAAGGTGCGGAACAGCATGCCGTGGCCGGAGTTGTTGCCCATCAAGGGTTCCTTCTCCTGGATCCACGGCCCCTTGATGCTTCCCGACGCCGAGTAGGCGACTCCCTGCGCGTAGCGGTTCTCGCCCCAGCTCGACCACAGCATCCCGAGTCGCCCGGTCTTGGTGCGGAACAACTGGGGACCGTCGGTGACCCATCCCGGCATCTTCAGGCCGAAGGTGGCTTCACCGATGCTGTTCATCTCCTTCACCCAGGGCGCCTCGCTCGCCCGGAAGATCGTGGTCGGCTCGGCCGTGCGGCGCGTGAGGTCCTGCGAGAGCGGCATGTAGTCCATGGTTCCGTCGATGATCTGGGTCCACTCGTGGACGAAGACCATGTAGGTGACCCCGTCCTCCTCGTAGAGGGTGCCGTCGATGATGTCCCAGTCGCCGGGGCCGAGGCAGAAGTCGAACTCCTGCACGAGCGGCTTGTACGGCCCGTCAGGCGAGTCGGCCACCAGCAGCTGCGTCTGGTTGGTCGGCACGTTGTAGCGGCGCGGGATGTTCTCGATCAGGTGGCCGTGGTCGTTCCAGGTGCCTGCGAGGTAGTACTTGCCGCGGATGTGATGGATCTCCGGCGCCGCGACGAAGTGCCCGTCCATCCAGGTGCCTTTCAGGTCGATCACCGAGTACGGACCGGTCCACATCTTCAGGTCGGGGCTCTTGTATAGGCGCCCGCCGCTGCCGATCAGGTAGTACGTCCGCGTCTTCTCGTCGGCGAACACGAAGGGATCGCTCATCACGAGATCGTCGAGCGGGAACGTCCCGAACTTCGGCTCGGGCCAGCGGGGCATGACAGGCGGCTTCTGCCCCGGTCGGGGGACCACGATCGGCCCGCCGAAGCCCTTCTGCCCGGGGTCGGCAGGAGGCGCCTGCTCGCCCGGGGTCGCGGGAACCTTCACGCGGGTGTGCGACTGCGCGGCCGACGGACCGGCGGCCCCGGCGACGAGCGCGACAACGACAGAGATGCCTGCCAGGATGGACGGGATCTTCATCGGCGGTTCTCCCTCGCGCCTACTTGAACAGTCTCGCGGCGAAGTCGTTGAGGTTGCGCCGCCACGTCTGCCACTCGTGATCGGTTCCTTCGGACTCCTGGTAGACGTGCGCGATGCCGGCCTCTGTCAGCGCCCGGTGCAGCCTCCGGATGCCTTCGCGCATCCCCTCCGGCTCCGCCGTGCCGACGCCCAGCCAGAGCAGGCGCACCTTCTTCGCGAAGGCCGCCGGGTCGGCGAACACGCCGTTGAAGTCGGTTTTCAGGTCGAGGTCGCGGCCGAAGCCGCCGGCCGCGCCGCTGAACCCGCCGATGTAGGAGAAGAGGTCGAGGTGGTTGAGCGTGATGTGGTAGGTCTGCATCCCGCCCATCGAGAGGCCCGCCATGGCCCGGTGATCGCGGTCCGGGATCGTGCGGAACGTCTTGTCGATGAAGGGGATCAGCACCTCGGTGACCTCGGCCTCGAAGGCCGCCATCATTTCCTGGATCGACTTCCGGAACTCGGGCGAGCCGAGGGGCCGGCCGGCGAGGTCGGGCGCGGGCTGGCCGGCACGCCGCGCGTAGCCGTAGGCCATGACGACGAGCATCGGCTTCGCCTTGCCGCTGGCGATCAGGTTGTCGAGGATGAAGTTCGCGTGCCCCTGTCTTACCCAGCCGGTCTCGTCCTCGCCGCCGCCGTGCTGCAGGTACAGCACCGGGTACCGCTCGGCCGGCTTCTCGTCGTAGCCGGGCGGCGTGTACACCAGCGCGTGGCGCCAGGTGCCGGTCACCTTCGAGAAGTACCAGACCTCGCGCACCTGCCCGTGGGGCACGTCCTGCGGCAGGTAATAGGTGGAGCCGGGCTCGGGCACTTCCACCGCGCTGGCGTACTTGCCGCCGCCGAAGAACGCGCGGCTGCCCGGGTCGGCCATCTCCACGCCGTTCACGATGAGGGTGTAGTAGTGCAGGCCCGGCACGAGCGGCTCGGTGACGACGCGCCAGACGCCGTCAGGCTGCTTCACCAGGTCGACCTTCGGGCCGCTCCAGAAGTTCACGCGCACCGAGGTGGCCTCGGGCGCCCTCAGCCGGATCTCGACCCGCCCCTTGCCGTCCACGCGCGGGTACTGTGCATCCCAGACGTTGGTGGAGGCGGGGCGGAAGTCGCCGGGCTCCTGGGCCGAACCGGACACCGCGAAACATTGAAGGACGATCAGCGCCAGTGCCAGTCGCTTCATCTGTCGCTCCTCGTAGGTGGGCCGGGCACACACGGTGGGGGCACGTTGGAGACGGCCGCGTCGTTCGCGGACGGTCGTGAGTGTAAACGCTTAACGCCGGAACCGGAAGCGAAGAAATGGGGTAGCCGCACGGACCGCGTCGGGGAACGTTGACAGGCCGCACTGAAAGCGCGTACGTTCTCAGGGCTTTCGGCCCTCCGCGCATGGACCGGGGGGCTGCGCGGCACCACGCTCGCACACGTGGTGCCGCCCGGAGTTCGAAGACGCGCCGGAGGCCCAGATGACGACCAGGAACCTCTCCGCTGCCATCGTGCTTGCCGTGATCCTTGCCGTGGGCCTGCAGCTGGCCGCGCAGGTGAAGACCGAGGTGCCGCCGAAGGTGCCGGGGGCGAAGCCGGTCGCCGTCGAACGCGTGAAGATTCACGGGGCCTCGCTCGAAGGGAACCTCGAGGGGAATGCCGTCGATCGCGACGCCCTCGTGTTCCTGCCGCCCAGCTACGGGAAGGAGAAGTCGCGCCGCTACCCGGTTGTCTACGCGCTGCACGGGTACTCGATCGGGGCGGAGCAGTGGGCCGGCGAGATCCACGTGCCGCAGACGATCGAGGGGGCCTTCGCCCTGGGCACCGGCGAGATGATCGTCGTCCTGCCCGACTCGAAGACGGTGCACAACGGGTCGATGTACTCGAGCTCGGTGACGACCGGCGACTTCGAGCGCTACGTCGCGAAGGACGTCGTCGCCTACATGGACGCGCACTACCGCACGATCCCCCGGAGGGAAAGCCGCGGCCTCGTCGGCCACTCGATGGGCGGGTACGGCGCGACACGTATCGGCATGAAGCACGCCGACGTCTTCGGCAGCCTCTACATCATGAGCCCGTGCTGCCTGTCGGCGCGCGGCATGGGGCGCGAACCCTCGGATGTGGAGAAGGCCCTCGAGAAGGTGAAGACCCCCGCAGACTCGGCGTCGCTGCCGTTCTTCCCGCGCGCCCAGCTGGCCACGGCGGCCGCCTGGTCGCCGAACCCCAAGAACCCGCCCCTCTACCTCGACCTGCCGACCAAGGGCGGCGAGCTGCAGCCCGACGTGCTGGCGAAGTGGGCGGCCAACGCGCCGCTGGCCTTCGTGGACCAGTACATCGGCGCGCTCGGCGCGTACCGCGCGATCGCGATCGACGTCGGCGACCAGGACGGGCTGCGGACCGATGCCACCCGGCTGCACGAGGTGCTCGACCGGTACGGCCTCGCCCACACGTTCGAGATCTACCCGGGCACCCATACCAGCCGCGTGGCCGACCGCTTCCAGAACCACGTGCTGCCGTTCTTCGGCAGGAGCCTGGCGTTCGAGGAGGCGCGCCGGTAGGCGGTTCCTAGTGCTCGCCGGCCGTCTTCTTCTCGACCTTCGTTTCGGCGTGGCCGCCCGTGGCGCTCGTCGAGCCGGCGATCTCGCGGCAGCCCGTGGGCGGCACGAAGAGGTCGGCCGGCGGCTTGTCGAACGACAGGCTGGTGATTTCCATCGCCGTGATTTCCCTGCCGTCGCCGAACGCGAAGACCTGCTTGACGGGGAAGTTCTGCTTCTCCTCGAGGAAGAGCAGCACCTTGCCCTTGATCTCCGGCGCCGGGATCTCGTAGCGCTTCGCCGCGAAACCGTTGACGGTCTCCGACCCGAGCGGCGCGAGGTTCTCCTTCGACAGCCGGGCAAGGGTTTCCGACGAGGAACTGATCGGGTCGAACGCGGCCGGGACCTCCGGCGATGTATAGGTGACGACCGTGCACGGTCCTCCCCCGAGGTCCATCGACCACAGCTTGTGGGCGGCAAGGTCGTACAGGAGCCGGACGTGCATCCCGGGGCCCATCTGGCTGGGCGGCACCTTCTGCTCGACGGACTCCATCGATCCATCCCGCGAGGTCACGACGGTGTTGGCGGGGCCCTGCTTCATCGTGATGGTGTAGGTCTGGGGAGCCTGGGCGAACGCCATCGCGGCGCCCGCTGCAAGCACCAGGAGCGTCAGCCAAACGACCGGGCAGGCGGCGTGTCTTCGCATCGGAGTCCTCGGGTGGCTGCGGAGTGGACGAAGGGAGAAGGTCAGCGGAAGAGGTTATACCACGCCCACGCCAGCGAAAGGTGAGCGGTCTTTGTGTCGGGCGACCACAAGGGTCGCCCCTGCTACGCAACGGGTTGTCTTGTTGTGCAGGGGAAGGGTCACGCGCCCGGCTGGACTCGAACCAGCGACCCTCAGCTTAGAAGGCTGATGCTCTATCCAACTGAGCTACGGGCGCACAGGAGGGGAGCCGGGACATTGTACGTCGCGCCGGCCCATCCCGCGTGTCATGATAGCCCTATCACGGCACGCCGGCGAACGCCGGTCTGCGAGGAATGCGCGCGGGCGGACGCCAAACGGAGGACTCCAAGGATCCTTCGGCATACCACGTGCTGCCTTGCCCGGTACGGAGTTCCCCGATGCGCCCCCAACCGCTCCTCTGCGTGCGCGACGTCGAGGCCAGCAGCCGCTGGTACCAGCACCTGCTCGGCTGCCGCAGCGCTCACGGCGGCCAGGAGTACGAACGCCTCGAGGCGGATGGCCGCCTCGTCCTCCAGCTGCACCGGTGGGACGTCGGGCACGATCACGGCCCCATCGGCAATCCCGATCTCGCGCACGGCAATGGCGTGCTCCTCTGGTTCGAGACCGACGACTTCGACGGGGCGGCCGCCCGTGCCGCCGAGCTGAGGGCGGAGGTGGTCATGGCGCGCCACCGCAACCCGCTCGATGGAGACGGCGGCCCGAACCACTGGGAGATCTGGCTCCGCGACCCCGATGGTTACACGGTCGTCCTGGCCAGCCCCGACGGGACCGCGGACGGCACCTGGAAGCCGTGAGTGAGTTCCGGGGACCACAAAGGTCGCCCCGACGGTGTCGGACGACGGGCGCCCCAACGAATGATGGAGGGCTTGTGCTCGCACGCCTCAGCGTTCTCGCGTTGCTGCTCGCGCTGGCTTCGGTGCCGGCCGCCGGCCAGGCCCACAAGCCGCCCGCCGGCATGGACACCTACCTGTTCGGCATCCTCAAGACCGGCCACGTCGAGCCGCCGCCTGCCGCTGAGGCAAAGGCCCTCCAGGACGGGCACCTCCGCAACATGGAGCAGTTGGCCGACGAAGGGCTGCTCGTCGGCGCGGGGCCGCTGCGGAACGCGGGCGACTACCGGGGCATCTTCATCTTCAAGGCCGACCGTCGCGCGGAGGTGGAGAAGAGAGTCCAGGACGATCCGCTCATCCGCTCGGGACGCCTGGTGCTGGAGCTGCTGCCGTGGTGGGGACCGGAGAAGATCGGCGACCGCTACTTCGCCGCGAAGCGCGAGGACCCGGCCGCACCGGACCGGATGCTCGCTTACCAGCTTGCCTTCCTGAAGGCCGGGCCGAACCGCAAGGCCGACACCGATCCCGAAACGGAAAAGATCCAGACCGGCCACATGGCGCACATCCAGGAGATGGCGAAGGCCGGCCAGCTGGTGGCGGCGGGCCCCTTCCTCGAGGAAGGGACGCTCAGGGGCGTCTTCGTCTTCAAGCTCGATTCGGTCGAGCAGGCGCGCGAGATCGCAGCCCAGGACCCGGCGGTGCAGGCCGGCCGCCTCGTCCTCGAGACATACGAATGGTTCGTGGCCGATGGCGTGCTGCCGCAGCCGGCTTCGGCAGAGAGGTAATCGTCGCGCGCGATCACGACGCGTCGCGAGACCGGCTCCAGACGGTTCCGCACGTCGCGCAGCGCAGGTAGACGTACCGATCCACCACCGTTGCGACGTGCACCTGTCCTGCCCCCTGACACTGTGGGCATGTAACGTTCACGGGCTGTCCGGCCCTGGGTGTCTCGCTGCGTGGCGACCTCGCCCGATCCGGCCCGATCGGCACGAACTCCGGCGCCCTTGCCCGTCCCATGTGCTCCCGATGAGCAACTCGCGTGCCTTTCGACCACGAATCAGCGCGGCACCTCGTTGTTGGCGGCGGTGGCCTTCTCGGTGAGCCTGGTGAGCGGCGACGGGGCCCAGCGCGAGCGGCTCTGCCACCCCGACCTCGCCTCCATCCCGAGGCCCGATCCGGCCGCGGGGAGCAGGCGGTTCATCAGCGCCATCGAGCGCGCCACGAGCGATGGGAACAGCGCGTCGGCGACGATGGCGAGTCGTGCGTAGACGGCCGTGACGGCCTCGGGATCGCCGTGACGGCATGCGTCCACGATCCGCCTGGCAGCGCGCTCGCCGTCCACCGTCAGGCCGGGAAGGCTGTCGAAGATGGTGAACCAGGCAAACTCGGCCCGGTGCTGCCCCTTGAACCAGGCGTTGAACGGCGAGCCGGTGCGCATCAGCCACGGCAGCACCGTCGTCACGCGAATCCCGTCCTTGGCCAGCTCTGCCCGCAGGCCGTCCGAGAGGCCCGTGAGGGCGAACTTGCCGGCCGAGTACGGGACGAGGTGGGGAACGGCCACGCGCCCGCCAATCGACGAGATGTTGACGAGGCGTGCGCCGGGGCGGCGCTTGAGGTGCGGCAGCACGGCCAGCGTCAGGTAGAGCGGCCCCCAGAAGTGCACGCCCATCGAGGTCTCGAAGTCGTTGACGGTCATGTGCTCGAGCGGGCCGACCTCGATCGTGCCGGCATCGTTGATCAGCACGTCGATCCGGCCGAAGCGGGCGGCCGCGTCGCGGATGGCCTGTTCGGCCTGCAGGCGCTCGCGGATGTCGCACGGCTTGATGAACGGCCGCTCGTGTCCCCGCCCCTCGATGTCGTCGGCGGCCCGCTCCAGCTCACCTGGATCGCGCGCCAGGAGGGCCAGCCTCGCGCCCTCGGCGGCCAGCAGCCGGGCGATGAGCAGTCCGAGCCCTCGCGATCCGCCGCTGATCACCGCCACGCGTCCCTCGAAGCTGATGGCGCGGCTTCGCCGGATCAGGCGCGAGACCGCCCAGGCGGCAGCCCCGGCGGCGACGACCGGCAACAGCCGGCCGTCCTCGTGCGCCATCTCGCGCCGCGTGGCGGAGGCGTCGTTCCTAGACATGCTCGAGCAGGTCCTTCACCCGCTGCAGATCGTCCCGCACCTGCGCGGCCGGGTCGTCGCCCAGCAGCTTTGCCACCGCGCTTCCGACCCGGCCCCCCGGCGGGTCGTACTGCAACTTCACCCGGACGAGGGTTCCTCCGGGTTCCTCCTCGAAGTTCACCGATCCGGCATGCACGACCGTCGGGTCGCCAATCGTCTGCCAGCCGATCAGCTTGTTCTCCACCTCGTAGTTGATCTCGGCGTCCCACTCGATTGACGTGCCCAGCGGGCCCCGCACCACCCAGTGCGAGCGCCGGCCGTCGGTGGTCACCGACTGCACGTGGCGCATGAACCGCGGCAGGTTCGTCAGGTCGCGCCAGAACCGGTAGACCTCGGCGAGGGGCCTCGCGATCCTGACCTGCTCGACGATGTGGATGCCGCCAGGTCCGCCGAGCGCCGCGCGCGTTCCGGCAGAAGCAACGGATGGGACCACGCCCGCCGACCGGGTTGCTGCGCGTGTTGCGCCGAGGCGTCGGGGCGTCACCCCTTCGACGGGCGTCCACGAGGGAGCGTCGCTTGCCGGGAACGACGCGTCGGAATCGAAGGCTACCTGGTCGTCGGCGTGCTCGCTCAGCCCTTGCGGGAGGTCACTCGCTGGTGTGGCCGAGGCCTTTCTCAGGGCCCGGTACACCCGGCCGCTCCCGGCGGCCACGAGCGCGGCGCCAACGGCAGCCAATGCCGCCCCGCCGAGTCCCTCGACCCATCGGCTGCGGTGCGGCTCCAGCACGCGTTCCGTCCGGGTCCAGACGCTGGGCCCCCTTTCGGGCGCCAGGTTGCGTTCGCCGATCATGCGCCTCCTCCGCTGGGTTGCAGCCAGCAGGCTGTGGTGAGCCCTCGCTCCGTGTCGACCCGCACTCTGGCTGCCACCGTAATCGAGACTCATTACATGATTCGAGCCATGGCGGCACGGCTGAGCATTCTCGGCCGATAATGGAACGCTCCGTGCCGGGAGCGACCTGATGCGACCCGACTTCGACCTCGCCGCCGAGACCGGCCTGACCGACGCGCAGGTGGCCGCGCGCCTCGCCGCCGACGGCCACAACGAACTGCGCTCGTCGAAGCCCCGCGGCCCGCTGGCGACCGCGCTCGAGGTGGTTCGCGAGCCGATGTTCCTGCTGCTGGTCGCGACCGGCAGCCTCTACCTGGTGCTCGGCGACCTGGGCGAGGGCCTGCTGCTGATGGCGTTCGTGTTCGTCATCATGGGCATCACGCTCTACCAGGAACGGAAGACCGAGCGGGCGCTCGAGGCGCTGCGCGATCTCTCGAGCCCTCGCGCGCTGGTCATCCGCAACGGCGAGCGGATGAGGATCCCGGGCCGCGAGGTCGTGCGCGGCGACCTGGTCATGCTGGTCGAAGGCGACCGCGTCCCGGCCGACGCCGAGGTGCTCGAGTCGGCGGGCCTCGCGGTGGACGAGTCGCTGCTGACGGGCGAGTCGATCCCCGTGCGCAAGCGACGCAGCGACAGCGTGGAAGCGGTGCCGCGCCCGGGCGGCGACGATTCACCTTTCGTCTACTCGGGCACCCTGGTCGTCTCGGGAAAGGGGCTCGCGCGGGTGCGCGCCATCGGGCAGCAGACCGAGCTGGGGAGGATCGGCCGCGCCCTCGCCTCGGTGGAGGAGGAGAGCACCGGGATCCAGCGCGAGACGCGACACCTCGTCCGCAACCTCGCCGTTCTGGGGGCGCTGATGTGCGCGGGCGTGGTCGCCGTCTACGGCCTCACGCGCGGCGACTGGGGGCAGGGCCTGCTGGCCGGCCTCACGCTGGCGATGGCCATGCTGCCCGAGGAGTTCCCGGTCGTTCTCACGGTCTTCCTTGCGCTCGGGGCGTGGCGGCTCTCGCAGCACCGGGTGCTCACGCGTCGCGTTGCCGCGGTCGAGACGCTCGGCGCAGCCACGGTGCTGTGCGTGGACAAGACGGGCACGCTCACCCTGAACGACATGGAGGTGCGCGCGCTCTCGGTGCCCGGGACGAGGCTGCAGATCGGGTCCGACGGAAGCTCGTTGCCCGAAGAGTTCCACGAGGTCGTGGAGTTCGCGATCCTGGCGAGCCACCGCGACCCGTTCGACCCGATGGAAAAGGCCTTCAAGCGCCTGGGCACCCGCTTCCTCGCGCAGACCGAGCACCTGCACGAGGACTGGACGCTGGTCCGGGAGTACCCCCTGTCGCCCGACCTGCTCGCGATGTCGCGCGTGTGGCGCTCGCGCGACACCGACGCGTACGTCATTGCCGCCAAGGGGGCGCCCGAGGCGATTGCCGACCTGTGCCACTTGGCGCCGGAAGACACGGCGCGCCTCTCGCACGACGTGTCAGAGCTTGCCGACGAGGGGCTGCGCGTGCTCGGTGTCGCGAAGGCCGAGTTCCGCCCCGAGAATCTGCCCGGCGGCCAGCACGACTTCACCTTCGAGCTGCTTGGCCTGGTCGGGCTGGAGGACCCGGTGCGGCCGACCGCCGTGGACGCGGTCAAGGAGTGCCGCGCCGCGGGAATCCGCGTCGTCATGATCACCGGCGACTACCCGGGGACTGCCCGCAACGTCGCGCGGCAGGTGGGGCTCGACGCCGGACGCCTGGCGACCGGTGCCGAGCTGGACGGCCTGGACGACGCCGGGCTGCAGGCGGCCGTCCGCGAGACGAACGTCTTCGCGCGCGTGGTGCCCGAGCAGAAGCTGCGCCTGGTCGAGGCGCTCAAGGCGAACGGCGAGGTCGTGGCGATGACCGGCGACGGCGTCAACGACGCCCCGGCCCTCAAGGCCGCTCACATCGGGATCGCGATGGGCGGGCGCGGCACCGACGTCGCACGCGAGTCGGCATCGTTGGTGCTGCTCGACGACGACTTCACGTCGATCGTCCGGGCCGTGCGGCTGGGGCGGCGGATCTTCGACAACCTGCAGAAGGCGATGGCCTACATCCTGGCGGTGCACGTGCCGATTGCCGGCATGTCGCTGCTGCCGGTCCTCTTCCGCTGGCCCCTCGCCCTGTTCCCCGTCCACATCGTCTTTCTCGAGCTGATCATCGACCCCGCCTGCTCGGTGGTCTTCGAGGCCGAGGCGGCCGAGGCCGACGTGATGCGGCGGCCGCCCCGCGACCCGCGCGAACGGCTGTTCGGCTGGCGGACGCTGGGGGTGAGCCTGGCGCAGGGGATGATCGCGCTCGCGCTGGTGGTGGCGATCTACGGGGTCAGCCTGGCGGGCGGGGCGCCGGAGGGAGAGGCGAGGGCGCTGGCCTTCACGACGCTGATCCTGTCGAACCTCGGCCTGATCTTCGCGAACCGGTCGTGGGGCCAGACCGTCCTGTCGCGGATCCGCGTCCCCAACCGGGCGCTGTGGCTGGTGACGGCCGGGGCGCTCGGGTTCCTGCTGCTCGCGCTGTCGGTGCCCGGCCTGCGCGACCTGTTCCTTTTCGAGCCGCTGTCGCCCCGCGGTGCCGCCGCGGCGGTTGTCCTCGGTGTCGGCAGCATCGCGTGGTTCGAGGTGCTGAAGCTGGCGAACCGGGGCAGGCCCGTCGTCACCTCACAGCAGCGCGCCGCGTAGCAGTACGGCCGCGAACGTGAAGTAGATCACGACGCCGGCCACGTCAACCAGGGTCGCCACGAAGGGGGCCGAGGCGCTGGCCGGGTCGAGGTTCAGCCAGCGCAGGATGAACGGCAGGAGCGACCCTGCCAGGGTACCGAACAGCACGACACCGACCAGGCTTCCCGCGACCGTGAGGCCCAGCAGCATGAAGTGCGGGCCGTAGCTGTCGAAGACCGCCCCCCAGAACGCCACGCGCACCAGGCCGACCGCGCCAAGGATGGCGCCGAGCGCCAGGCCCGTCGCCAGCTCCCTCCGCGTGACGCGCCAGAAGTCGCGCAGGCTCACCTCGCCGAGCGCCATGGCGCGGATGACCAGCGTCGAGGCCTGCGAACCCGAGTTGCCGCCGCTGCTGATGATGAGCGGGATGAAGAGGGCAAGCACCACCGCCTGCGCAATCTCCGCCTCGAAGTAGGCCATCGCCGTTGCCGTCAGCATCTCGCCCACGAACAGGACGGCCAGCCACGGCGCCCGCTTCCTCAGCATCCCGGTAAAGCCGACCTCGAGGTACGGCTCCTCGAGGGCCTGCACGCCGCCGAACTTCTGGATGTCCTCGGTGGCCTCCTCCTCGACGACGTCCAGGATGTCGTCCACCGTGACGATGCCCTTCATCCGCCCCTGGTCGTCCACGACCGGGATCGCCATCAGGTCGTACTCGGCGAACCGGCGACCCAGCTCCTCCTGGTCGTCCTGTTCCTTCGCGGTGACCGGGTCGGTGAGCATGATGTCGCGCACCAGGGCGTGGGGCGCGGCAGCGAACAGCTCGCGGAAGGAAAGCACCCCCAGCAGGCGCTGCGCCTCGTCGGTGACGTACACGTAGTGCCCGGCCCCGCTCCGCTCGCGCGCCTGCTTGCGCAGGTAGCTGATGGCCTCGTCGGCCCGCATGTCGGGCCGGACCCGCGTGTAGCGCGGGCTCATCAGGCCGCCGGCATCGTCCTCGGCGTAGGCGAGCAGCGCCCGCACCTCGCGCTGGGCGAAGGGGTCGAGCTGGCCGATCAACGTTTCGCGTTCCTCGGGTGGCGCCTCCTGGATGAGGTCCACCACGTCGTCGGGGGCGAGCAGGCGCAGCCAGGCACGGCGCCGATCGGGCGGGAACTCGAGGAGCAGCTCGGCGTGGTAGCGCGCCGACAGGCTGATGAAGAAGTCCTCGCGCTCGGTCCGCGACACCATGTGGTCGAACGCCTCGTGACGCTCCTCGGTCGAGAGGCTCGGCCACAGTTCGCGAAGCTCTTCCGCCGTCAGCCCCACGAGGGGGGCCTTGCGCGGCGTCATCGCGCACCCCCGCGGCCGGCCGGGCACGAGGCGGGCGCAGGCCGGACGAAGGACGGCGTGTCAGGGAAGACCGAGGGGATCATCGGCACTTTCCTCTGCCAGGTTGTCGCCCGGCTCGGAAAGCGCCCGTGGGGCGGCCTACAGCCGCACGCGCGAGGCGGGTTCCAGGCGGGCGTTGCGCACGGCGAGGCCCGGGCGGCCGGCCGCGCGGCTCAGCAGGTCACGGCAACTTGGGGGTTCCATGTTGCTCAGATTCATCTCCACGCCAGGCGGCGGCGCGGGCCCCCGTTCCGCGGACAAGGCTCCTGTGCCCTCCGAGAGCCGCCACCCGATCCTGAGCAGGATAGCGAACGGCAGGGGCAGAGACAAGCGTTTCAACCCCCAAGACACAAAGAACACCAAGGTCATGAGAGGCCTGCCGCCACTCCGACCGCACGGGTCGGCCGTGTCCTTACGGTGCAATGGCCGCTTCGGCGGCGGCAATCTCCGACTCCGTGGTCCGTCGCACGGCGAGTGCATAGAAGTTCACACGGTCGACGAGGATGCCGAACGCGAGTGCGATGGCCGCGGCAAGGGGCCGTCCCGCAAGAGCGAAGAGCAGCGGCACCAGCGTCACGAGCGTGACGCGAAGCGCCAGCAGGACCGCCCGGTGGCGGAACCACTCGGGTTGCGTAGGCTCGCACCACGGTGGGGTCGCCGACAGGCGCAGCGCTCGCCAGGCGAACAGCCCGAGGTCCGCGGCCAGCAGGACCGCCACCACCGGCTGCCAGGCACCGAGAGGATTGCCGCCGCGCGCCGCGAGCGCGAACACCGCGAGCGGCAGCGCCATCGCCAACGGGCTGGCGGCGGCAGGTCCGCGCCAAGCCGGCTGGTTCGGCAGCGCGTAGACCAGGCCGAGCGACACGAGGAGCCCGCAGGCCAGCAGGCCGGCCACGATGCCGGCGCCGGGCAGGGCGGGCCAGGCGAACGAGATGGAGGCAGCGGCCACGGTGGCCAGTGCGAAAGCGATCTCTGCGCTCAGCCGGCTTTGCCCGAGATTGGCAGCGGCGCGCGCGGCCCGGAGCGGCCTCCCGAGGTGTGCCAGCGACACGGCCAGAGCCAGGGCCATCAGCAAAGCTCCGCCCCCGGCGAGGGAGACTGCGGCGGCTGTCCCGCTTCGCACTGCGAGCGCGCCAATCGGCGTGAGGACCAGGCCGGCGCCGATGGTGGCCATCGCGGTGAAGAGGACGAGCGGCCAGTCGTCGGCTGCCCAGCGTGCGGCCTTCGTTGCGCGGCTCATCGTTCACCTCCCCGACCCAGCGCCTCCTGGAGCGCTTGCATGAGTGACGCGCGCCGGCTCCCCCTTGGCGCCAGGAAACGCAGCCGCGGGAGGCAGCCTTCGCGGTCTGCGAACCCGGGCACGGCCCTCACGATTTCGCCTCGTCCCCGCGCCAGGCCTTCGTGATTCGTGCGCAGGGCGTCGGTCGGGCAGGCCGCCACGCACGCCGGCAGTTCGCCGCGCTCGAGGCGCGGCGTGCACAGGTGGCACTTGGTCATCACGCCAAGCGTGGCCGAGTACCGCGGGGCCCCGAACGGGCAGGCCATTTCGCAGTAGCGGCAGCCGATGCAGCGCTTCTGGTGGTGCACGACCACGCCGTCCGGCCGCTTCTCGTACGCGGACGAGGGGCAGGCGGCAACGCACGCCGGCCGCTCGCAGTGATGGCACGTCACCGACAGGAAGTAGGTGGGGCCGCCAGGCCGGCGGCGCAGGTTGAGCGGCAGCACGCGGCGCCACGGCGTCGCGGCCTCCCACCCGTTTTCCAGCCGGCACGCGAGCACGCAGGCGCCGCACCCCACGCACCGCCCGAGGTCGAGGACGAAGGCAGGAGGCGCCGCGCACTCCGACTTCGCGACCTCGCGACTTGCCGACCCCGACTTCATGGACGTCGTTGACTCCGACTTCGCGGACTTCGTCGACTCCGACTTCGCGACTCCGTGACTTCGCGACTTCGTGGACTTCCCGACTTCTACCAGACACTCATAGAACGTCGCCCCGTAGTTCATGTCGGTGACGCCCGCGTCCGTCAGCACGTTGACGTCGGGATCGCCCTCGTGGCACCGCCCCTCCAGCACGTGAACGACACCCGGTCGCAGTCCCTCGTCGAGGCGCACACGCAGTTCGGTCCGGCCGCGGTCGTTCCAGACCACGGCAAGGTCTCCCTCGGCGAGGCCCCTGTGTTGGGCGTCCGCGGGGTGCATGTCGAGGCGGTGCGGCCGCTCGACCTCGCGCACCCAGTCGAGGTTGCCGAACTGCGAGTGGATGCGATCGCGGGTCTTGCACGTCAGCAGCTGCAGCGGGAACCGTGCGGCCCGGCGCGACTCGTGCCCCTCGTCGAGCGGCTGGTAGCCGGGCACCGGGTCCACGCCCCACAGCGAGGCCGCTTCATCCGAGGCGAACTCCACCTTCCCGGACGGCGTTGGGAAGACACGATCGGCAAACGCAATATCGCCGTTGCCCGAGGGATCGACCGGCCCGTCCTCGAGCGCCTCGAGCAGGTGCTCCCGGGAAGGCCCGAGCATGTGACGCAGCACGGCGCGCGCCTCGTCTGGCGTCCGAGGAAAGTAGCGGGTATCGAATCCGAAGCGGCCGGCAAGCAGCCGCCAGATCTCCGTCTCGGTCTTGACGCCGGCCGGCGGGTCGAACACCTTCGCACGCCGCTGGAGGTAGGGGTGCCAGTAGGCCGTGCAGAGATCCTCCTCCTCGAACATCGTCTTGGCCGGCAGCACGTAGTGGGCGAGGCGGGCCGTGTCGGTGAGGAACTGATCGACGACCACCACGAGGTCCATGCCGGCAAGGGCCTGGCGCACCAGGTCGGAGCGCGGGTTCTGGCTGGCCGGGTTGCCCTTCTCGATCCAGGCAGCCCGCACACGGGGGTTGCCGAGTTCGAGCAGTCCCGGACCGAGGCGCGAGACGGGAATGGCCGCGCGCCCGTCGGGTCCAGGCGGCAGCGGCGGGGCGAGCAGGCAATGGCTCGCCAGGTTGGCGTACTGGAACCCGCCGCCGGAGACGCCGACGTTTCCCGTGAGCGCCGGCAGGAGGGCGACCGCCCTCATCGTCTGGCCCGCGTGGCGGTTGCGCTGCAGGCCGAAACCCGCAATCAGCAGCGCGGGTTTCGTCCGCGCGTACTCGAGCGCGAGGGCCTCGATCGATGCCGGCGGCAGCCCGGTGATGTCGGCCACCCGGTCGAGCGGGTATTCCTCGACCCGGGCGAGGTAGCGGTCGAAACCCGACGCGTGCGCGGCGAGGAACGCCTCGTCGTCTAGGCCCGCCCGGACGATGACGCGCGCGAGGCCGAGGGCGAGGGCGGCATCGGTCCCGGGCCGGGGCTGGAGGTGCAGGTCGGCCGCGTCCGAGGTGTCGGTGCCGCGCGGATCGACAACCGCCAGGCGGGCACCGCGCTCCTGCGCCTCGAGGATGAGCCGCATCTGGTGGACGTTGGTTTCGGCAGGGTTGTGCCCCCACACGAGGATGAAGCGGCTGCCTGTCGTCAGGCGCGGGTGGTTGTGGAGGTTCGCGCCATAGGTGAGGCGCGTGGCCTCGAGGCCGGCGGGCCAGCAGAGGTCGCCGAAGGTGCGGGTGCAGCCGCCGAACTGGCGCCAGAAGGCGGCCGACAGCGCGCCCAGCGCGCCGTGGCTGCCCGAGCCGTCGTAGTAGAGCACTGCCTCGGGCCCGTCCTCGCGTCTGATCGCGTCAAGCCTTGCGGCGATGTCCGCCAGCGTTTCGTCCCAGCCGGCCGGCTCGAATGCCCCCTGTGCCGTGCGCCTCATCGGCGACAGCAGGCGGTCGGGGGTGGTGAGCCGGCGCGCGTAGCTGATGCCTTTCAGGCACACGTGCCCGCCGGTCGCCGGGTTGGCCGGATCGCCCTCGATCCGGACGAGACGGCCGCCCTCGACGGTGACGAGCATCCCGCAAGTGCAGTAGCAGTTGCGCGGGCAGACGGTACGGTAGGTCGGCACGGCGCGACAGTGTACCGTAGAACGCCCGCGCCATCGGCCGCCGTCACTCCCGCACACGGTGCGGATCGAGTCGCCGAGCGCACGCGCGAGATCGGCATCCGCAAGGCGATCGGGGCGTCGCGGCGCCTGGTCGTCGCGCAGTTCCTCGCCGACTCGGTGGCCATCTCGACGGCCGGCAGCGTCATCGGCGTGATGCTTGGCCTCTCGGGTGCCGCCGCCGTCACCACGCTCATGCGCGCGCAGACCGGGGCCATCATCTATCCGGCCATCACGCCGGGGACCATCATCGTCAGCATGCGACCCTCGTGGGGCTGCCCTTCGGGATCTACCCCGCGCTCCGCGCCGCGCGATTGTCGCCGGTGGACGCCATCATGCGCGAGTAGAGCGGCGACCCCTGGTGTATGCTGGTCGGCGGTGACCGCCCCATCCCGGGATCACGCTTGACCCACACCAGGCTCTGCCTCTTGCGCTTCACCCGCGCCGCCTGCCTTGCCATCGCCGTGACGCTTGCGGTGGTGGGGCATCACTCGTTCAACCTCACCCAGGCACAGCAGCCGCCTCCGCCCTCGCAGGCGCTGCCAGAGGAGGCGCCGCCCGTGGACGCGCCGCCCGTGCAGCAAGTGCCGCCCGTGCCGCAACTGCCGCCCGCGCAGGCGCCGCCCACGCAGCCCTCGCCCGTCCCGCCGCTGCCTGCTCCGACGCCGCCGGAAGAGCCGGGTGCGGCGGGGCAGAAGAGGACCGGCGACATCGAGCTGAGCGCCGAGTCGGTGCTTCAGCACACGCTGCTCGTCACCTGGTACGGCAACCCGCACTCGAAGCGCATGGGGATACTCGGCGAGTTCACCGGCGACGAGCTGGCGAACGGCTTGCGGCACCAGGCCGAGGCCTACGCAGCGCTCACCGACAAGCCCGTCCAGCCGGCGTACGAGCTGGTCGCGATCGTGGCGCAGAACAACCCGGGGCGCGACGGGATGTGGCGGCGCCGCGAGTCGCGCGCGATCATCGAGCGGATGCTGGCCGAGGCGCGGGGGCACGGCTTCAAGCTCGTGCTCGACGTGCAGGTGGGGCACTCGACGGTCGAAGCTGAACTCGAGTACCTCCGGCGCTACCTGGAAGAGCCCGACGTGTATCTCGCGCTCGACCCCGAGTTCGACATGCCGAACGGCGAGGCTCCAGGGACCCGCATCGGGACCACGCCTGCCCGGGACGTGAACTACGCCGTCGACCTGCTCGAGCGGATCGTCATCGAGAAGAAGCTGCCGCCGAAGGTGCTGATCGTCCACCAGTTCACGATGAACATGCTGCCCGACAAGCGGAACGTGCAGGACAGCCCCGTGGTGGACGTCGCCCTGGTCATGGACGGGTGGGGGCCACGTCAGCTGAAGCACGCCATCTACCGGATGGTCACCCGGACGCCGCTCGAGTACGCAGGCATCAAGCTTTTCTACCGGAAGGAACCTGACCTGCTTTCGCCGTCCGATGTGCTCGAGCTGAAGCCCACGCCTTCGATTGTCATCTATCAGTAGATTGCCGATGCCGCGTCAAAAGTCTCGAGAGGACCGCCTGCCGCGGGCGGTCGCCGCTGCCGGGTCGTGACGAGGGGGCGAGACAATGCTGATTGAGGTTGATGGGGCAGCCGACCCGAGGCTGGCGGACTACCGTGGTGTCACGGAGCCGGGCAGGCTGCGGCGTGACGGGCTGCTGGTGGCCGAAGGGCGGCAGGTCGTGCGGGTTCTTCTTGCCGCGCCGCGCTTCCGCGTGCGCTCGCTGCTGTTGAACCGGGCCGCCTTCGATGCGCTCGCCGAACTGGTCACCTCGCGGCTCGAGACCCTCGACGTCTACCTCGCTTCGCAGGAGACCTTCGCGGCGCTGACCGGCTACAACATCAACCGCGGGTGCCTGGCCATTGCCGAACGCCCCGCTCCGGCCGGCCTTGTCGAGTGGCTGGGGGAGCAGCCCGACGCCCGGATTCTCGTTGCCGCCGAGGGGGTTGCCAACCCCGACAACCTTGGCGGCCTGTTCCGCAACGCGCTGGCGTTCGGGGCCGACGCGCTGCTGGTCGGACCGTCGTGCGCCGACCCCCTCTACCGCAAGACAATCCGGGTTTCGATGGGCGCGGCGCTGCGCGTGCCCTTCGTCGAGGCGGCAGGATGGCCGCAGTGCCTCGAGATGCTTGCGGGGCGGCGGTTTTCGGTGATCGCGCTGACGACCGACCCGGCAGCCGTGCCGATCGACCAGGTTGCCGCACGCCCGCCCGAGCGCTTGGTGCTGCTGGCGGGATCCGAAGGGGTCGGCCTGACCCCCGAGGCCCTTGCGGCAGCCTCGCTGCGAGTCCGCATCCCGATGGCGCCCGGCGTTGACTCGCTCAACGTCGCCACCGCCACCGGCATCGCTCTCCACCGCCTCCGCCCTCAGCCTTGAGCCCCGCCTTCGCCAGACGCTCGCTGCGCTCGCGGCTGCGGCGGGCAGGCCTGAGCCCTGAGCCCTGAGCCCCGAGTCCTGATCCCTGATCCCTGATCCCCGATCCCTGATCCCTGCTCCTCGCTCCCCTCAGTCCTCCGGCCCGTCCACCCAGTCGAGGAACTGGCGCGCGAAGTTGCGCATGGCGAGGACGTCGGCGAAGCTGCTGACCAGCCCGAGCGAGACGCGCACCGCTCCGCTGCTCCTGCCGTCGATGCAGCTTCGGAACTGGTCGAACGTCATGCGGCGCGTCGAGCGCAGGAAGCACGAGTCCAGCTCGCCCTTCGAGAGACCGAGCGCCGTCTCTCCCGCTCCAGGATTGCAGAAGCAGCCGGTGCGCAGCGAGATCCGCTCGCGGTTGGCCTGACGTTCGATGAGGCGGTGGTCGAGGGCGCGGCCGACCCGGTCGTAGAAGTTCAGCGCGAGGGTCGCTCCCCGCGCGGTGGTGTTGGCCGGGCCGTACAGCCGCACCAGCGGTTCGCCGTTGTCGTGCTGCAGCGAGAGCAGGGCATCGATCAGCCAGCCCGCCAGGCAGCGGACGCGCGTGTGGATGGTGTCGATGCCAATCGACTCGATGAGCGACAGGCCGAACTCCACGGCGGGAATGGTGAGGTACGAGGGGCTGCCTTCCTCGAACGCCGCGGCCCCGGGCGCCAGGTAGTGGCGGTCGGCCTGGACCGATGCCACCGTGATCGTGCCGCCCGCGAACCACGGGCGGCGGAGCTTCTCGAGCGCGTGGCGGCGCGCCAGCAGCGCCCCGACTCCCGTCGGGTAGCCGAACATCTTGTAGAACGACAGGACCACGAACTCCGGCTGCACGGCGCTGAGGTCGAGCCGGTTGGTCGGAACGAACGCGGCGGCGTCGAGCAGCACGTCCCAGCCCCGCGCCTGCGCGCGGCCGACCCATTCGAGCGGGTGCTGCACGCCTGAGAAGTTCGACTGGGCGGGGTAGGCGAACAGGTTCGGCGAGGGAGAGGCCAGCGCCTCGAGCCGCTCGGCGACAAGGGCCGCGTCGGCCCGCATGTCGGGAGGGAACACCGGCAGGTACACCGTCCGCGCCCCCCGGCTTCGGGCGAACTCGCGGATGCCGTTCACCGAGTTGTGGTTGTCGAAGGTGAGGAGGAACGTGCTGTCCGCCTCGAACGGGAACGACTCGCCGACCAGCTTGAGCGCCTGGCTGGCATTGTTGGTGAAGATGACGACGTACTCGTCCCGCGGCGCGTTGAAGTACCGGAGGATCTCCGCACGGCAGCGCTCGACGCGCTCGGACGACCGCAGGGAAGAGGGGTTCGACGAGTGCGGGTTGCCGAAGACGTGCGCCAGCAGCTGCTCGGCGTGCGCGCGTATCTGCGAGGCGGCGTAGAGCCCGCCCCCGGTGTAGTCGAGGTACACATCGCCGCGGGCGTCAAGGCGGGTGAACTCGCGCCCGCGCAGGTCATCGAGGCCACGGGTCGCCTCGTACTCGGGATGAGCGGCCAGGAAGGCTGCTTCCTCTGCGCACGGGGCAGGCAGGGGGAGCGTGTCCATCGTCACAGCTTGCCCCAACGGCGGCGGCCGCGACAAGGCACACGGCCCGCCGCGACCCGTGAACGGACGGGCCTGCAAGGTCTGCGGTATGATGGATGTACACCTGGGAACAACAACGACTGCTCTCCCAACCAGGAGAACCCATGCTCATCAGCAAGGAACTGAACGCCGCCATCAACGAGGAGATCGGGCGCGAGTTCTTCGCCTCGCACCAGTACACCAACATCGCCTGCTACTTCGAGTCGCTGGCCCTCCGCAAGCTGGCCGCCATGTTCCACAAGCAGGCGGACGAGGAGCGGATGCACGCGCTCAAGTTCATCAAGTACCTGACCGACGTGGGCGCGACCGTCGAGATCCCGGCCATCCCGGCCCCGCAGGCCACCTTCAAGTCGGTCGAGGAGGCGGTCCAGAAGTCGCTCGACTGGGAGCGTGAAGTCACGCGGAACTGCAACGCCCTGATGGCGATGGCGATCGAGCAGAAGGACTACGCCGCGCAGGACTTCCTCCGCTGGTTCGTCACCGAGCAGGTGGAGGAAGAGGCGACCATGGGGACCCTGCTGCAGGTGGTGAAGGCCGCCGGCGAGCGGAACCTGATCATGGTCGAGGCGTACCTGGTGCACCAGGACTAGGACCAGGAAGCCCGAATCAGAACGGCAACCGGAACCACGGGCGGGCGTGGCCGACAAACGGCCACGGCGTGGCGAGCAGCACCGCGACCAGCGCGAGCGCGAACCAGAACTGCGCGCGGTTCCCGGCGCGGTAGCTGCCCGCCCGGCGTGCCGCGATTCGGCCCGCGTGGCCCAGCGCCACGGCGGCGATCATCAGCGCCGGATGCTCGACGATCCAGAAACGCGACGCGCCGCTGCGCATCGCCACGCCCATGTCGAGCATCGCGGCGCGCGTGATCGGGCTCAGGAAGAGAAAGAGCGCCAGCCCCACGAGCAGCTGCAGGTCGAGCCCCAGCACGAACAGGAACCCCGGCCGGTTGTCGGCCGGCGTCCACTCCCTCCGGCGCGCCGCGGTGAAGGCCGCGGCCACGGCCCAGAGGCCGGCAAGGACGACGAGCCACCGCAGCACCGAGTGCAGGGCGAGGACGGTCTCGTACATGGGCTCATCCTAGTGCGGGAGGACCCCGGCGGGCAAATGAGAGCGACGGGCGGCCGCTCCACGGCGGCCGTTCTTCGCTACACTACCTCCTCCATGGCCCTGCGCGAACTCTTGCTGCCGGTGCCCCCGCGCCGCCTCCCTCACGCCCGCGCCTGGAACGTCGTCTTCCGGACCGCGCACATCGCCGTCGTCGGCACCCTGCTCGGCGGCCACGTCTTCGGCCTGCCGCCCGACCGGCTGACCGGCTGGTTGTGGGCATCGATCGGGACCGGCGCGGCGCTGATGGCAATCGAGGCCTACGCCACGCTCGACTGGTTCATGCAGGTCAGCGGGCTGCTCGTGCTGCTGAAGCTGGCGCTCCTGCTCCTGATTCCCCTCGCCTGGGACGCCCGCGTCCCGATCCTCTTCACGGTGGTCGCCATCGCCGGGATCGGTTCCCACATGCCCGGCCGGTACCGGCACTACTCGGTCTACTACCGCAGGAACACCCGCGGGAAGTGACCGCCGGCCGATGTGGTAGTCTGGACGCGGGAGCCCAACCCATCATGCCTACCGATCGGTTCGCCACGCTGTCGGCGGTGCTCGACGGCCTCATGTCCCGCTACCGGGCGCAGGTGCCCGATGTCCAGGGCATCGTCCGCGAGATGATTCGCGAAGGGATCATCCCCGGCGAGGACGCGCTGGAGAACGACCACATTGCCTTCCGCACGCTCGGCGTGCCGAACCTGGGCATTGCCTCGCTCGAGCGCGTGTTCCTCCACTACGGCTACCAGCGGCGCGACCGGTACCACTTCGCCGAGAAGAAGCTCGACGCGCACTGGTATGCCCCGCCCGCCGAGCGCTTCCCGCGCATCTTCATCTCGCAGCTGCGGGTCGGCGAGCTGTCTCCCGAGGCGCAGCGGATCGTCCACTCTTACACCGAGGGGGTCCGCGAAGACCCGGTCGTCCGGCTCGACCTGGACGATGCGGCAAAGGTGGTGGCGTTCCTGCACGCGCCGCTGTGGCGGACGCCGACCTGGGCCGACTACGTCCGGCTTCGGGACGAGAGCGAGTACGCCGCCTGGGTGATCTACAACCGGTACTACCTGAACCACTTCACGATCGCCGTTCACAACCTGCCGGGCGCCTACAGCTCGCTCGAGCAGTTCAACCGCTTCCTCGAGCTGCACGGGTTCACGCTGAACGACTCGGGCGGCAAGGTGAAGACGAGCCCGGACGGCAAGCTGCTGCAAAGCTCCACGGTGGCGGCCATGGTGGAGGCCGAGTTCGACGACGGCCGGGGCGGCGTCGAGCGGAGGCGGATTGCCGGGTCGTACGTGGAGTTCGCCGAGCGCCGCGTCCTCGACCAGTTCGCCCACCTGCCGCCGCACCAGGTGCGCCGCGAGCACCGGCGCGAGGGGTTCGAGTCGGGCAACGCCGACCGGATCTTCGAGAGCACCTACACCGCGCAGACCGGCAGGCGGAACGGCGCGTAGCGGCGCCGGACCACGCCAG